>SVJL01000118.1 GCA_015068985.1 Oscillospiraceae bacterium | reverse complement strand
CCCAAAAATGCCTACGTCGCTGATTTTATCGGTGAAAGCAACATTATCGGAGGCATTATGAAAGAAGATTGTCTTGTGACCATAATGGGAACCGATTTTGAATGTGTTGACACAGGTTTTGACAAAGATGAAGATGTTGATGTTGTTATCCGTCCTGAAGATATCTATATTTTAGACCCCGATAAGGGCAAGATTCCCGGACGTGTTGAATCGGTAACGTTTAAAGGTGTTCACTACGAAATGGTCATAGAATCAGATGGATTCAAATGGCTTGTGCACGATACTGCTAAGTTTGAAGTGGGTGCAGAGGTCAGCCTGTTTGTTAAACCTTTCGACATTCACATTATGAAAAAATCTTAAAAACGGAGAAATGCAATGTTTAAAAAATCCTTGTCATATCCCCACCTGATATGGATGGTAATTTTTGTTATAGCACCAATGTTTCTCATTTTCTTCTATGCATTTACAACAAGCGAAGTTGACGGAGAAACTGTTTTCACACTGGATAATTTTGCAAAGTTTTTTGAACCGATGTATATAAAAATACTGCTGAATTCTTTAAAAATAGCGGTCATAAGTGTTGTGGTTTGCATTCTTATTGGTTACCCTGCGGCAAAAATAATTGCCGACAAAGACCGCGAGCGTATTGCAATGGGCAAAAAGACGACCGGACTTCTTATGATGTTTGTTATGCCAATGTGGATGAATGCAATGCTTAAGCTATATGCGTGGCTTTCGATTTTGCAGCCCGATGGCTTTCTCAATACGTTTCTTTCTTCAATAGGTTTGCCCGAGATTAATATTATGTACACTCAGGCGGCTGTTGTTCTTGGCACAGTATACGACTTTATTCCATTTATGATTTTGCCCATATACTCTGTTTTGATAAAGCTTGACAACAGCGTTATTGAAGCCGCACAAGATCTTGGTGCAAACAAATTCAAGGTTTTCTATAAAGTTGTGCTGCCGCTAAGCCTTCCGGGTGTTGTGTCGGGCATAACAATGGTGTTTTTGCCTGCACTCACATCGTTCTATATTTCCGACTTTTTCAGTGGCGGAAAATTTATGCTCATTGGTAATCTTATCGAAAAGAACTTCAAAAATCCCGTTGGCAGAAATTTTGGTTCATCATTGTCAATTATTCTGATGATATTTGCACTTCTTTCAATGCGTGTAACAAAAGTGTTTAACAAATCAAACCGCCAGATGTCGATGTATTAAGGAGAAATAGATGAAAAAAACATTTTTTAAAAAGTTTTTTGAAAACATATATTTGTTTCTGATGTTTCTGTTCTTATATTGCCCCATTGCGATATTGATGATTTTTTCTTTTAATAATATAAAATCAACATCAAATTGGGGCGGATTTTCAACAAAATGGTATGCTCAGATGTTTTCTGACGATGCCCTTCTTGAGGCATTTGCCAACACAATAACAATAGCTCTTTTGGCTTCAGTTATTTCGTGTATAATCGGCACTGCCGCCGCAATCGGCATTCAGGGCTACAGAAGCAAAAGACTAAAAGGCGTAATTAATGCCGTAACAAATTTGCCAATGGTTAGCTCGGAGCTCGTTATGGGTGTATCGATGATGATGATGTTTTTAACTGTGAACATTCCTCTCGGATATTTCACTCTTTTGCTTTCTCACATCACCTTTTGCATACCATACATCATCGTTTCTGTGCTTCCAAAGCTCGTCCAGCTCGATACGGGCATATATGAAGCTGCGCTCGACCTTGGTGCGAAACCGCTTTATGCCTTCAGAAAGGTTGTTCTTCCCGAGATACAACCCGGCATAATCAGTGGACTTCTGATTGCGTTCACGCTGTCAATAGACGATTTTGTAATAAGCTTTTTTACAACCGGCAATGGCGTAAACAATTTGTCTATCTATATTTATTCAAGCATAAAGCGAGGAGTAAATCCCATGTACAATGCTTTGTCAACCATAATGTTTGTGTTGATAGCTGTGTTGCTTTTTGTTATAAACCGACGTTCATCGTCAAAAGATAATTCATCGGTTATAATACCGGGTTGATTCAGAAAGGGGACCAATAATGAAAAAAATAATCTCAACTATTCTTTGCACAATCCTCACCGTTTGCCTTGTTTTTGTTCTTGGCGGATGCTCTTCAAAAACAAAGCTTTTTGTTTATAACGTTGGCGACTATATTCACCCCGACGTTATTGATATGTTTGAAGCTGAAAATCCTGATATTAAGGTTGTGTATGAACTTTTCGACTCTGTTGAAGAAATGTATATGAAGGTTTCAAACGGTACATCACCATATGATGTTGCAGTGCCATCAGATTATATGATTGAGCAGATGATTGATGAAGGCCTTTTGAACAAAATCAACTTTGATAATGTGCCTAACTATTCAAATGTTGATTCTAACATGAGAAATCTCGATTTTGACCCAACAAATGAATATTCTGTGCCATATATGTGGGGCACAATCGGTATTTTGTATAATAAAACAATGGTTGACGAACCTGTTGACAGCTGGGATATTTTGTGGGACGAAAAATATAAAGATAACATTTTCCTCTTTAATCAGGAAAGAGATATGGTGTCTGTTGCTCTCAAAAAATGCGGTTATTCTATGAACAGTGATGATGACGCAGAGCTATCACAGGCAGAGGCAGCATTAAAAGAACAAAGCGACCTTGTTAAGGCATATTGCGGCGATGAAATCAAAGATAATATGATAAACGGCGGTGCAGCTCTTGCTGTTGTGTGGTCAGGTGATGCATATTTTTGTATGGAACAAAACCCCGATCTGGCATATGTGATTCCAAATGAGGGCTCCAACCTTTGGTTTGACTGTATGGTAATTCCCAAAACATCAACTCATCAGGAAGAAGCCGAAAAGTTTATTGACTTTATGTCTCGTCCCGACATTGCAAAGCTTAACGCCGAATACATTGGTTATTCCACTGCAAACGAAAAAGCTCGTGAGCTTCTAGCTGATGATGTGAAGAACGATAAAATGCGTTATCCCTCACTTGACGAAGACTTTATGAGTAAGATGGAAATTTTTGCATACAACAAATCCAGAAATGCAAAACTTGCAGACATATGGACAAGAGTTCTTAACAGCTGATTGATTTGATAATAATTTGGATTTTGAAACATATAATATTTGCTATATAGTATTTTTGCGGGATATTTTCCCAAATGCGGAAAGGATGCGTAATTATGGATTACACACAAAATTACGAAAGATGGCTCAATAGCTCCAAGGTTGATGAAAACACAAAACAGGAGTTGCGTTCAATTGCAAATGATGATAACGAAATTAAGGAACGCTTTTACCGTGACCTTGAGTTCGGCACAGCCGGACTCAGAGGCATCATTGGTGCAGGAAGCAACAGAATGAACATCTACACCGTTCGCAGAGCAACTCAGGGACTTTGTGAAGATATTAAAAATTGTGGTGAAGATGCAGTTAAAAAAGGTGTTGCCATTGCATATGACAGCCGTCATATGTCTTATGAGTTTGCACTGGAGAGTGCAAAGGTTCTGGCAGCAAACGGAATTAAAGCATATCTTTTCGATGAGCTTCGTCCAACTCCGGAGCTTTCGTTTGCGGTGCGTTATCTTAATTGTTCACGAGGCATTGTTATAACAGCCAGTCACAACCCGAAAGAATATAACGGCTACAAAGCCTATGGTGAAGATGGCGGTCAGCTTCCGCCAAAATCTTCCGACTATGTTATTTCAATAATCGACAGCATCGATATTTTTGATGGTGTTAAGGTTATGAGCGAGGAAGAAGCAAAGGATAAAGGTCTCCTTGTTATTATTGGCGAAGAGGTTGACAACGCATATCTTTCGGAGGTTATCAAGCAGTCTGTAACCACAAAACCAATCGAAGCACTTGGCGATGATTTTAGTGTTATATATTCTCCGTTCCATGGAACGGGCAACAAACCGGTCAGAAAAATTCTTGATATGATTGGCATCAAAAATGTCAGAGTTGTAAAAGAGCAGGAACTCCCTGACCCCGATTTCAGCACAGTTAAGTCGCCAAATCCCGAAGAAAAAGCAGGTTTTTCATATGCTATGGAAATGGCTAAAGAGGAAAAAGCCGACCTGATTTTTGCAACCGATCCCGATGCAGACAGAATAGGTGTTATCGCAACCGATTCACAGGGTGAGTTTGTAACTCTCAGCGGCAATCAGGTTGGTGTTTTGCTTGCAGAATTTATTCTTCGTAACAAAAAAGAAAACGGTACACTTACCGATAAAGGTGCTCTTATTAAAACAATTGTAACAACATCTATGATTTATCCAATAGCCAAAGATTATAACGTTCACGTGCACGATGTGCTCACAGGCTTCAAATATATTGCCGAAATGATTAAAGATTTTGAAGATAACGGCTATTATAACGAATTTCTACTGGGATTTGAAGAAAGCTATGGC
>SVJL01000117.1 GCA_015068985.1 Oscillospiraceae bacterium | reverse complement strand
ATATGACAGCTTCAGAGATGTCAGATATTCGGAGTAATTTTTACCCATAGAGTTTTTAAACTGTGCACTAAAATAGTTTGGGTTAAGGTTGACAACATGTGCGATTTGTGATAAAGAAGGACTTTCTTTAAAATGAAGCTGTGTATACAACAAAGCCTTTTGAATATGATTGCTCTTGTTTTCCATATTTGCATAAAAAGAATTTTGGCGCAGGAAAATTATGAGAAAGCAATCCAGCAAGTTTTTCAAAAATTCTCTTTTGTATTTCTTTTTCGTTTTAAATTCTGTCTCCATAATACCACATAGCTTCAGAATTTCATCAAATTCTTTTTCATCAAAATAAAAAATACGGTTAGTGCTTTCTTCGGTTATCATTCGCAAAAAATCTTCTGATAGCAGACTTTCGTGAAACATAATGTTATATAGTTCTATTTGAGGTTCTGTTATGACAAGGTGGTAATCGGTTGGAGAAAGCAGATATGCGCATCCCCTTTTGAGTTTATAGTCTGTGCCGTTCAGGTTTTGAGTTCCGTTTCCGCCGAGTATTATTTCTATTTCGAAAAAATCATGCCAATGAAGAGGAAAGTTTGTTTTTTCCTCTTTTTTTGATACGGCTATTTCAGCTTTACTGCCAATGTATTCATTGGCAGTAAAGCAAGTGTAACGATTGCTTTTCATTTTCATCACCAATAATATTTTATTACACTTTTTAATGTTTTGCAACGAAAATCTGAAAAAATGATAAATTATGATAACGAAATAGTAAGAATTTGTTGTGAAAAAATTATATAATTAAATTAAGTGTGATTTGTGCGTATTCAAGTTTATATGCGAGGAGATGATAAAGTGATTGGATTTGACATAGGCGGCACAAAATGTGCAGTGTGCGTCGGCAGGTGCGATAAAGACAGAATTGTGATTGAAAACAAAATGGTAATGCCTACCAACTGCAACATATCACCTTATGATATGATAGAGTGTATGTGTAAGGCAGCCGAGGAAATGACCGATGATTTTTCATCCATTGGCATCAGTTGTGGCGGACCTCTGGATTCTGACAAAGGAGTTATTATGTCACCACCAAATCTTCCTGGGTGGGACAATGTGACAATCGTTGATTATCTGAAGAACAAATACGGCGGTAAGGTAAAGCTTCAAAATGATGCAAATGCCTGTGCGGTTGCTGAGTGGAAGTTTGGTGCAGGCATTGGTTCTGAAAATATGATTTTTCTCACCTTTGGCACGGGCTTGGGAGCAGGGCTTATTCTTAACTCTCAGCTATATTGCGGAACAAACGATATGGCAGGCGAGGTGGGGCATATCCGCCTTTGCAAATCAGGTCCCGTGGGTTATGGCAAAGAAGGCTCTTTTGAGGGCTTTTGCTCAGGCGGTGGTATAGCTCAGCTTGGCAAAATGTATGCTGAAGAAAGATTGTTGAAAGGTGAGGTGGTTTCGTTTTGCCAATCGCGTGCAAATCTTGACGAAATCACTGCAAAAACAATTGCCCAAAAAGCTTACGAGGGATTTGAAGATGCTGTCGGCATATATAAATTGTGCGGTGAAAGGCTGGGGCAAGGGCTTTCAATCCTTGTGGATATCCTCAATCCCGATAAAATTGTCATAGGCAGTATTTATCAAAGAGCAGAAAAGCTGCTTGTACAGAGTATGAAAAGTGTGCTCGAAAGTGAATGCTTGCCGGCATCACTTGCAGCTTGCAGCATAGTTCCGGCAGCTTTGGGTGACAGTATTGGTGATTATGCAGCTATTTCGGTTGCGGCATTGAACGAATAAAATATTCAGGGGGAATAGAGATGAAAGAGCTTTTAGGACAATATCCAAATTTAACACAGTGCAGTGATGATATAAAAAACGCTTTGGATATGATGATTGAAACATATAAAAACAAAGGCAAAATTCTTGTATGCGGTAATGGTGGCAGTGCCGCCGACAGTGAGCATATAGTCGGTGAGCTTATGAAAGGCTTTATGCTCAAAAGAGATGTAAATGATGAAAGGCTTTCACCGGAGCTTTGCAAAGGCGTGCAGGGAGCATTGCCGGCAATTTCACTTGTGAGCCAGAGTGCAATTTTATCGGCATACATAAACGATGTTGACCCATATATGATGTATGCACAGCTGGTGTATGGATATGGAAGCGAGGCAGATTTGCTTATCTGCCTGTCCACATCCGGTAACTCCCGAAACGTAGTCAATGCGGCCAAGGTAGCCAGAGCTTTGGGAATAAAGGTTCTATCTATGACAGGACAAAATAAAAGTGCACTTTGCGATGTTTCTAATGTGGTGATAAGAGTGCCCGAAACAGAAACTTATAAGGTGCAGGAACTTCATCTGCCTGTGTATCATTATTTGTGTGCAGAAGTGGAAAAGCATTTTTTTGAATAATTTTACAGTAAAAACCGCCAGACATCTGTGATATAATGTTCATAGATGCCTGGCGGTTTTTATTATTAAAAAACAAAAATCATTCGCGTTTTTGTTTTCGGTATGCATTTGGTGTGATATTGATATGCTTTTTGAACACTCTGCTAAAATATGTTTCGTCGCCAAAGCCGAGTTCGCACGCAATATCTATCACGCGAAGATTGGTTTCGGCAAGAAGCTGCTTAGCTTTGTCAATTTTCAGGTGATTTACATATTCGATAATGGTTTTACCTGTGGCTTTTTTGAAATGCTCCATCAAGGCTGTATCCGAGATATTTGCATTTTTGCACAAATCTTTCAGCGTTATTTTTTGGCTCAGATTTGAATGGATATATTTTAGCGTTTCGGCAACCGTACGCTCTTTTTCCAGTGTGTTCACATCTTTTTTTTCATTACTTCTTTCGATTGCCACAATCAATTTGATGAGATTGCTTTTTATAATATGACTGTAAAAATCTTTTTTCACAGTAAATTCATTGAACATTTCAAGAATTATATTTTCCATATTGTTATCTGCCAAAAAAAACGAATTTTCTTCGCTTTGCCTGAGATAAAGAGGTGTTATGCACTGAAGCATAAGCTGTTTGTCGCTTTCGCTGTCAGAAAAGAAGTCTTCGGCAAAATCTACAATAATAATAATAAGATCAGGTGAACCGTTCGACATACTGTGATAGGAATATGGAGGAATAAGTATTAAATCTCCGGTGCTGTTTTTAAAGCTGTGATTGTCGATTTTGTGCTGGCAGCTGCCTTTTAATATATACCACATCTGATAATAGTCGTGTGCATGGATATTTTGCTGTTTTTGCTTAAGCTTTACAACCCCGAATTTTCTTTTTCCAAGCTGCTCTTTGGCTTTCATAAGCATAAAAGGTTCGTTCATTTTTGGTGGATATGCATCGGGATTATATAACAAATCGTAGGATTGCTTTTCCATATGTATCACATCCTTTCAGACATAGAAAGTAGGGGTTTCTAGGTTTTCATTATACCTCATACGCTGCAAATTGTCAACGTGAGTCATACAAAAACTGTATCACACACCACTTATGATCCCAGACATAATCTGTACATATTTTTGGGAGCGATTGTAGAAAATGCAACGTTTTTTGAATAAAAAGTCACACTTAGGAGCGTAAAAAGATATATAATATAATAAAATGAAACTGATTTATTTTTATTAACCTGTAAACGGCTTCAATGTCGGTTTTTGATATTGTTCAGTTTTTCTTGTATATAATACAAGTTTCGCCACCTCAGATTTGGTAATATTAAAGCATACACGATGTAGAGTTAGGGTCTTAGGTTAAATGAAACAAATAACATAAATTTCTAAATAATTCATTGAAAGGAACGTGTTTATATGAAAAAAACAATTGTGTATCTTCTCAGCCTTGTGCTGACTTTCGGTTCGTTGTGTGCGTTTGCAGCTGACAAGCCTGAGTCTTTAAAGTTCAATGCCGACCCATCTGAAAGAAGTGTTGAAATTTGCGATAAGGTGTGTGGAAATGGCGGGAAGTATGTAACTGTATCAATTGCAAGTCAGTCAAAGTGTGAGACATCTTTCTCCAAAGATAACACTCCCGATATTTTTGATGTTTATCTTCTTGATGAAGAGGGCAAAATCGGAAAGAATATCAAATTTTCAGATAAGCTCGGAGTTGGAAGATACAACATATTTATAAACGAAAAACTGATGTTTTACACAATATACCGCGACTCCGACGCACCAGAAACTCTCGGTCTCATAGATGAGCTGAATAAAGCAGCCGACAGCAGTGCAATAAAGAAAAAGGTTTTTGAGGGATCAAACAGAGAAATTCTCGGAATCGACAGAGAAGATACTGTTTTGAACGGCTATCTTGATAAGTACTGCGACATTTCAGCTGATGTGAGAAAGGCAAACGTGGGAGGCAAGTTTACTTCAGAATCTTTCTATGACGGCCTGTTCGATTTTATTGTGTGTGATATGCTTGCATCAGGTTCGCTTGAACAAGCGGTTACGCAGTATGGCGATACACTCGGAACTTCATTTGATGAATATAATCAAT
>SVJL01000116.1 GCA_015068985.1 Oscillospiraceae bacterium | reverse complement strand
GTGTGCGGGTGAGATATGAAATGCCATAAGCTACAGGGATTCGGAGAGCAACTGATGTGAAAAGTGAAATCCACATTGGAGTCATTGTGTCACCTGCACCTCGCATCACACCGGAAAGGCTTTGAGTTACAGCCATTGCAATGTAACCAAACGCAAGTATTCTCATAAGATACACACTCAGGTCAACCAAAGATTGAGTGTCGGTGAAAATTGCCATGAGATATTTGCCAAACAAGAGAATAACAAAAGTTATAAATGCTGAGCAGCCCACAGCAATAAGTGTGCCCTGTTTTGCTCCGGTTTTAACCCTTTCAATCTCTCCGGCACCAATATTCTGACCGGCATAGGTTGTCATTGCAGTGCCAAAAGAAAAGTTTGGCATCATGGCAAATCCGTCAACACGCATAACTATAACATTGGCAGCAATAAATGCTGTGCCAAAGCTGTTTGTGAGCGACTGTACAATAATCATTGCAGAAGAGAATATGGCCTGAGTCAAACCCGAGGGTAAGCCAAGTTTTACAATCTGATTAAGATAGATTTTGTTCATTTTAAGCTCTTTGACGCCAAGGTCAAAATATTCTTTCATATGCATAAGCTTCCATAAGCAAAGCACAGAAGAAACAACCTGAGCAATTACTGTTGCAACAGATGCACCGGCAACCCCCATACCAAGTGGGCCAACAAACCAAATGTCTAATACAATGTTTAATACAGTGGCAACAAGAAGATACAAAAGTGCCGAAAATGAATCGCCAAGACCTCGTAATATTCCACTCAATATGTTATAATATGCCATTCCAGCCGCACCATACATCATTATAACAAGATAATTGGTGCAATCTTTTAAAATTTCAGCGGGAGTGTTGAGCATAATCAGAAACCGCTCTATAAAGGGCGGAGCAACAAGCATAATAAACAGTGAAGCCAGAGCTGTGAGCGTGATACAGGTTCCGATTGTTGACGAAAGCTCCTGACGCGCTTTTGCACCAAAATATTGAGCAACCATTATGCCCACACCTGCCGAAATGCCAACAAAAAGCACAAGCAACAGATTAAAAAGTGGTGTTGCACTTCCTATTGCAGCCAAAGCTCCATCTCCCACGTAGTGACCAACAACAATGCTATCGACTGTGCTGTAGAGCTGTTGGGCAATGTTGCCAATTATCATTGGAATTGAAAATAAAACAATACTTTTCCAGGGTTTTCCAACAGTCATATCTGTTGGTTTAAATAATTCTTTAATTGATTTCATAGTCGGGTAAATAATGTCCTTTCGTATAGAGTTATAACCCGAATGTATCCATAAAACATTCAGGAATAAACCAATCTTCCACATTTACCATTATAACACAAATTGTGTTAAGACGCAACAAAAAAATCTCATAACTATTCTGTTATAATGTTGCCATCAATTATTACAGTTTCAACATTTGTGAATACTTCAAAAGGATTGCCATCTGTTATTATGATATCAGCATCTTTGCCAACTTCAATTGAACCCACCCTATCGGCAACACCGGCGTGTTCGGCGGCATTGATGGTGATGGCTTGCAGGGCATCGAAGGGTTTCATACCGGCTTTTATGGCATATGCCGCACAAATCGGAAGATTATCTAGACTGATTACCGGACTGTCGGTTATTATTGAAACGTGACATCCTGCATTTGAAAGAGCACCGGGAGTTTGCCAGCTTTTGTTGCGAAGCTCTATCTTTTCGGCATTTGTAAGAGTTGGCCCAACTGCCATATATAATCCGGTTTGTGCAAGTTCATCAACTATCAGATGCCCATCGGTAACGTGTTCAAGAGTAAGCTTTAAATCGAACTCTTTTGCTATTCTGATTGCTGTGAAAATATCATTTGCCTGATGAGCGTGAGCCTTGAGGGGAATTTGGCGACGCATAACCGGAAGTAATGATTCAAGCTTGATGTCATATGGTGGATATTTTGATTTATCCCCGTTTGCAGCATCTATTTTTTCCATATAACGTTTTGCTTTTGATAAAATATCTCTCATAACAGCAGCAATTGTCATTCTTGTTGCTGTAGACTTTGAACCGTGACCGAATTTGATGTTTTCACCAAAAGCACATTTCATTGCAACATCATTTTTTATAATCATCTTATCAACACAAATTCCATATGTTTTCATTGCAACAAAAGTGCCGCCAATGGCATTAAGACTTCCGGGACCCGTGCAGACAGTTGTGATGCCTGCAAGTCGTGCTTTGGCAAAGTTTTCATCCATGGGATCAATTCCATCAATAGCTCTGAGGTGTGGCGTTACAACATCATTCGATTCGTTGTGGTCGGCATTTCCTCTTCCCTGACCTGCTCTTCTGGCAAGACCAACATGGCAATGCGCCTCAACAAAACCGGGATAAATTTCCTTTCCGGAAGCATCAATTACTTCTTCATCCTCTTTTGCCTCAATACTCTGAGCAATTGCTGCAATTTTGCCGTTTTCGATTTTAATGTCGGAAACAAAAGCTTCTTCAACAACTGCATTATGTATTGTACCGTTTTTTATAATCATAAGCTATACTTTTCCTTTCCGCTAATATTTATTTGACAACTATATTACAGTTATCAGATAAAGCGCTTGTCTATCTTGGCGTATAATTCATAAATATGCTCTGCTATACGGTAAAAACCAAGATCGTTTGGATGTATGCCTTCAACTGTACAAATTTCTCTGTCTTTGTCTCCAAACACTGTTTTTCCGTCAAGGAAATAAACATTTTTATCACCAAGTTCTTTAGCTTTTTCATAAGATTCCATTATTACTTCACGATTTTCTGCTGCATTGCGATAATTGTCAAAACACGGTGCCGACATAAATACAATGGGAACATCTTTTTTTACGCTTCGGTAAATTTCATAAAATTTAAAATGTGTATCTCTTAAAAACTCAACTGTAGGTGCGTTGCCGTCATAGGCAATAAAACACATACTGCAGTCTATTTTGGTGAGATATTCTGCCATTAGTGGCTCACCCTTGGCTTTTCCGGAAAAGCCAAGATTAATAAAATCGATGTTGTTCCATTTTGAAACAATGGCCTGATAGGATGAATCGGGACGACTAGCACATCCTCCCTGATCGACAGATGCACCGTAGTATAAAATAGGTTTTATATCTTTGTATTTTTCGGGTTCGTACACTTTTGCAGATTTGTCCAGATATATCTCCAATTTTGTTACATCGTTATAAAGTGGAAAAAACATAATATATTCGTGTTTTCCGGCTGTCTTTATTTCAACCTCGCCGGAAAAGCCGTATTCATCTGTATATGCCGGACGAAAGGTAGCTACTGTTTTATAGGTATCTCCAATTTTTTCGAGAAGCGAAAAACCACTGCTGCCTGTGTGAGGCATATGAGACATCTGGCTTAATGCTGAATACTCAACAGACAAACCAATTTTTGCAGAATCAGTTGAAAAGCGAACTCTTCCGCCTGATGTGTGTTTGCTGAGTGCAGAAACACCCGTGCTCACTTTGTCTGCAACATCTCCGTCCATCCTCATAAATCTGCCTCTTGCCTCATCATAAAAAACACCATAGAGATCAAAACCTTTGCATGGGATACTGTATTTACACCCATAATCATTTTCTAGAAGTTGTGCTTGAACAAAATTCTCATCTATTTTTTCTATTTTCATAATCTTTACCCCTCTATCTATAACTTTCGACCATATGAGCTAATCTTTTGGCAGACTCAGCAGCACGGCTTATGTAGTCTTCGTCACTTAATGTTTCGTACACTTTTTTGCCATCAACCGAAATATTCTTTCCTATTTCAAGCATCAAAGTGCCTTTGTAACCGCTTTTTGCCAAATCTTTTGCAACCTCATCAAAATCGATGCTGCCCTCAAATGGCAAAAGGTGATCGTCGGTATCGACTCCGCATCTGTTGTCATGAATATGCAAAACACAGAGACGGTTGGCATATAAATCAAGATATTTTACACCCTTTGTGTAACAATACTCATGACCGTTATCCCAGCAAAAAGCAGGAGTGTTGTATTTATTCATTAAAAAATCGAGGTTTTCCAAATATCTTAGATTTTCAAGTGCAACAATAACTCCACGTTCGTTTGCATAGTTAAAAAGATATTCATATCTTTTTATTCCTTTTTCATTAATTTCCGGCATAGGACGTCCACTTGATACATGAACAACCGTTGCAGGTATGTTATATTTTGCACACTTATCAACACTATCAATTAAGCGGTTAAGAATCTCGTTTGCAGCCTCATCATCTTCGCTCCACATATTATTTATTCTGTTATATGGTGCGTGAAGAGATTCGCATATTATGTTATTTTCGTGCAAAAGCTTCATAACATTGTCGAAGTCGGGAGCATCAGACTTTATGAACGTTCTGTTAACGCCGTTCTTCTTGAGATTTTCCACAATTGACGAAATATCCATTCCGTTAAAAACACTGATGCCAATTTCCATTTATGTCACCTCATAAATACTTAATCTATTTTAGGATTTCTTTCTTACATATTGAAAAAAAGACTATGCAAAAATTTCTGCATAGTCTTTTAACTTCTACCCCGGCAGCTTCCTACTTTCCCGGGCCGTCACCAGCCAAGTATCATCGGCACTACAGAGCTTAACTTCCGTGTTCGGTATGGGTACGGGTGTGTCCT
>SVJL01000115.1 GCA_015068985.1 Oscillospiraceae bacterium | reverse complement strand
AGCCATTGAAATCTGGGTAAAATACTGCATAAACGCAATTACTGTTTCGGGCTGTGACAAGCCATCTGCCACCCTGCCTGCGCTCAGTGCCACAACTGCAACACTGCACATATTCATAAGGGTTGTCATTATTGGGTTCACACTGCCCATTATGATGCCTGCACGGCTTTCGTCTTTCACAAGAGCACGGTTAACCTCGTCGTAGCGGCGATGCTCATAGTCTGTTTTGGAAAGAGCCTTTATAACTCTGACGCCCTGAGCATCTTCACGCACAACCCGTATCATAGAATCGGTAGATTTTTGAACCTTGGTGTAGAGAGGCACGCCTTTTTTGGAAATGAAATACACAATAAGCATTGTGAAAGGCAAAACAGCTATCATAACCATTGAAAGATAGGCATCCATAAAAAGAGTTATGGCAATACCGCCAAGAAGCATTATTGGTGCACGAACACCCATTCGCTGAGCCATATTGATGAAGCTGTGAACGTGGTAGGTGTCGGTTGTGATGCGTGATTCAAGGCTTGGGATGGTGAACCGGTCGGTTTGGGCAGCAGAGAGGTGAAGAGTTTTTGCAAACAAATCACGCCGCAGCTTTTCGGCAAACAAACGTGACACCTTTGCAGCCATTCGGTTAGCACTGACGTTAAACACACACGCCACAACAGAACAAGCTATCATCAGACCGCCCCAAAGGACAATGTCTTCCACTCCGCCGTGTATAACATTTGCAAGCACATAGGTGAGTATGTAGGGAAGCATAAGCTCGGCGATGGTGCCAATAAGCTTTATGGTAAAGCCAAAAATCATTCTGCCGTAATATTCACTTAGGTATTTGAAGATTGTTTTCATTCTATCAACTCCTGAGAGGTTTGTCCATTTTAATATGAGGAACTCCCTCTTCCAAAAATTCTTCCGACACTTTTTCAAATCCAAGCTTTTCGTAATATCCCACTGCCTGAACCTGAGCATTAACGGTAATTTTGGAAGCATCAAAGACAGAATTAATCGCTGCTGTGCTTTTATCAAAAAGTTCCCTGCCAATGCCTTTTCCGTGAGAAAGTGTGAGCACTCTGCCAACTTTAACGGTGCCGGCATCTCCCGATTGATACGCCCTGAGATAGGCTATAACCCTTGTGTCCTCTTTCATAAAACAATGAAGAGCATCATAATCAACGTTGTCCATATCCTGACAAACTATGTTTTGTTCAAGCAAAAATATTTCTGCTCTTGATTTTAATATTTCGTAGAGCTCAGACAACGAAAGCTCGTCAAATTTTTTTGCGTAAAACTCCATAGCGGTGCTCCTTTTGTTTAATTAGTCAAAATTAAAAGATAAATTATTGTTTAGTGATGAGATGAAAATATGCTAATGCGTTGCCTCCCTTGTGCGCCCTGAGCGAAGCGAAGAAGTGCCCTTGGGGTATAAAGGGAGGGGGACCAAGCTTTGCTTGGTGGAGGGATTGTGAATGAAATTTTCAAAAACAACCCCTCAGTCAGCTTCGCTGACAGCTCCCCTTACACAGGGGAGCCTTTACACCTCTAAACAATAATTTATATTGGTTCTAATCTAACCAACAATTTTATCAATTTCATCCAATTCATCGGAGGTGAAGGCTGTGTTTTCAAGCATTTTTATGTTTTCAATAATCTGCTCAGGCTTTGATGCACCAACAAGAACACTTGTGATGCCCTTTCGGCCATACACCCATGCAAGAGCCATCTGAGCAAGAGTCTGACCTCTGTTTTGTGCAATTTGGTTAAGCTTTCTGATTTTGGCAACAACATCATCAGAAATCGAATTTTCTTTTAAAAATCTTCCGTCGGTTTTAACTCTGCTATCGGCAGGTATGCCTTGAATGTAGCGGTCAGAAAGCAGGCCTTGAGCAAGGGGACTAAAAACAATCATCCCCTTTTTTTCGCTTATCGCTGCATCGAGAATACCGTTTTTTTCAACTGTTCGGTCAAGAATGGAATATCTGTTTTGATTAATAACAAACGGGCAGTGAAGCTCACTGAGAATTTGTGCGGCTTTTGTCATTGTTTCGCCGTCGTAGTTGGAAAGACCAACATACAGTGCCTTGCCGCTTTTAACAATCCCGTCAAGTGCCCACATTGTTTCGTAAAGAGGGGTGTCGGGATCCATACGGTGATGATAGAAAATGTCTACATAGTCAAGGTTCAATCTTTTGAGGCTCTGGTCAAGACTTGCAACGAGATACTTTTTGCTGCCGTAATCGCCATATGGCCCGGGCCACATATAGTAACCTGCCTTGGTGCTTATTATCATTTCGTCACGATAAGCCTTCATATGAGACAAAAGAATTTTGCCAAAATTTGTTTCGGCACTGCCGGCCTCGGGGCCGTAGTTGTTGGCAAGGTCGAAGTGGGTGATGCCGTTGTCGAAAGCAGCATAGCACATACGACACATATTTTCAAAGTTGCCATTATCGCCAAAATTGTGCCATAGACCAAGAGAAACTGCCGGAAGCTTTAGTCCGCTTTCGCCGCAGTTTTGATATGTCATATAATCGTATCTTTTATCGCTTGCATTATACATAATCTATTACCCCTTTTACCATAAATTATACTACTAAACGGTACAATAGTCAATTATTCCCTGTAAAAAAGATTTTAATACCGTATTTTATTTAATAAATTTTGTTAAACTATTGCAAAAGAAGCTATTTTATAATATAATGGTAGAAGAAATTAACAGAAAGGACAGATGACAATGATTTTAGTTACCGGAGGTGCCGGATTTATCGGCAGTCACACTTGCGTTGAGCTTCTTGATGCAGGCTATGAAATTGCAATAATAGACAATTTTTGCAATTCAAGACCGGAAGTGTTGGATAAAATAAGAACAATTACAAAAAAAGATTTTAAATTTTACGAAGCAGACCTTCTTTGCAGAGAAAAGGTTGAACAGATTTTTGAAGAAAACAAAATTGATGCGGTTATTCACTTTGCAGGACTCAAAGCAGTTGGCGAATCGGTTAGTATGCCCCTTGAGTATTATAACAACAACATAACAAGCACCCTCATTCTTTGCCAGACAATGGCAAAATACGGATGCAAAAAAATTGTGTTCTCGTCATCTGCAACCGTGTATGGCGATCCGGCAAGTGTGCCGATTAAGGAAGATTTTCCTCTCCATACCACCAACCCCTATGGTGCAACAAAGCATATGATTGAAAGAATCTTGACCGACTTGTATGTGTCGGACAATGAATGGAGCATTGCTCTGCTCAGATATTTTAACCCAATTGGTGCTCACGAGAGCGGTCTTATTGGCGAAAATCCCAACGGAATCCCCAACAACCTTGTGCCCTACATTGCAAGAGTTGCAGTTGGCAAGCTTGAATGTCTCAGTGTGTTTGGTGACGACTACAACACCCCCGACGGCACAGGTGTGAGAGACTATATTCACGTTGTTGACCTGAGTCTTGGCCATATTAAGGCTGTTGAAAAGGTTATGGCAACAACAGGGGCCCATGCCTACAACCTCGGCACCGGCACAGGCTACAGTGTGCTCGACGTTGTTAAAGCCTACGAAAAGGCTTCGGGCAAAAAGGTTAACTACAAAATCGTTGACCGCCGCCCCGGCGACATTGCTATGTGTTATGCCGACCCCGAAAAATCAAAGCGTGAGCTTGGCTGGGAAGCAAAATTTGACCTTGAGAGAATGTGCAAAGACAGCTGGAACTTTACTATCAACAATATGTGATAATAATTTAATTAAGACACAAAACAATAACAGTTGGCTACTGATGATATAATCAGCAGCCAACTGTTATTGTTGTATTATCGGATAAATTATTGTTTAACGGCTCGATGCCGTTAAACAATAACAATGAAGAGAGAAGAGATAAGAGAGAAAAGAATCGGAACAAAGCCGCAGAAGGCGGCTTTGAACCATTTCTATTCACTATTCTCTATTCACTTTTATCTATTATTGTTTACCGAACATCGAGTTCGGTAAACAATAATTTATAATAATCTTTCAACATCTTTGCAAAATTTCACACCTTGCTTAAAGCTGTAATAATGCATACGTGCTTCAACCAATGTCATAGCATCATCATAGTCGTAAAAAAGCTTTTTGCCCTCTTCGCTCAAATGCTCCAAAAGAATTTTTTCACGTCTTGAAGCTTCAGCCTCCAATGCATGGTATTCTTCGACATCAATGGGTGCGGCAGCAGGACCTTGAAGAAGATTGTAGTATATTTCTTCGAGCAAATCTAATTTTGGGTTATTCATTTTTATCATCTCCGTAAAATAAAAAAAGCGTCCACCGAAGCAGACGCCCAAAAACGCAAACTCCGATTGTCGCTAAACATAACTAAATATAGTAGAGTTTGTTTTCATACTACTTTAGGGAGTTTACGTTTTTTATAAACTCAAAAAGTAATACAAAAACAAAGAGTATGCATTCACACATGTACTCCTACTCATCGTACTATTAAATATTTAGTTATGTTTAGCGTAATTATGATACCACAAAATTAAAAATTTATCAATAGTTTTTTTGTATTTTAAAACAAATTATTGTTTAGCGGTGAGATGAAATTGAGCTGAAGCGTTGCCTCCCTTGTGTAAAGGGAGGGGGACCAAGCTTTGCTTGGTGGAGGGATTGTAAATAAATTTTTTAAAAAACAACC
>SVJL01000114.1 GCA_015068985.1 Oscillospiraceae bacterium | reverse complement strand
GCAACACCGAAAGCCTAAACAGAATTTAAAAACAGAAAGGAATTTTACGTTATGGACGAAAACACAAAAGTAATATTTGAGATGGATGATGGAACAAGCTTTACCGTTGAGCTCTATCCCGAGCACGCACCCGAAACTGTTGAAAACTTCATTTCTCTTGTTGAAGAAGGTTTTTACGATGGTCTCACATTCCACCGCATTATTCCCGGATTTATGACTCAGGGCGGCGATCCTGAAGGCACAGGCATGGGTGGCAGCGGCACCAACATTACAGGTGAATTTGCTCAAAACGGCATCACAAACAACCTAAAGCACGAAAGAGGCGTAATTTCGATGGCTCGTTCAATGATGCCAAACTCAGCAAGCAGTCAGTTCTTCATCTGCTTTGAAGATGCTCCTCATCTCGATGGTTCATATGCTGCATTTGGCAAAGTTATTGAAGGAATGGATGCTGTTGACAAAATGGCTCTTGTTCCAACAGACTATAGCGACAAACCTCTGACTCCTGTTGTAATGACAAAAGTGTATATTGCAGAATAAATTTTTAAAATCCCTACACTTTAAATAGAGTAGGGATTTTGTTTACAAAACTTTATTAAATATTTAAAATAAGTTATTGATTTAGCTTGAATCTTGTGGTACACTAAATAATATGAACAATAATTTAATAATATATTATTCTGAAAACTTCAATAATTAAGGGATGATTTAATGAATATCTATGTTTCGATTAAAAAACTTGTAACTTACGGAATAAATTGCGGATTGCTTGACGAAAGAGACAAAACATACACAATTAATTTGCTGATTGATGCACTTGGCATTGATTCTTTTGAAGAACCGGCTTTGGAAACTGAAAATATAAACCTTGAGCAAACACTTAATGAAATCCTTGAATATGCAGTTGAAAATGGCCTCTGCGAAGATTCTGTAACATACCGTGATTTATTCGACACCCGTGTAATGTCACTTCTTATGCCGCGACCAAGCGAGGTGACCCAAAAGTTTTGGGAACTATATAAAATTTCGCCAAAAGATGCCACAAACTATTTTTACAAGTTAAGCGGCAACAGCAACTATATTCGTCGTTATCGTGTTGAAAAGGACAAAAAATGGATTTCGTCAACCCCATATGGCAACATCGACATAACGATTAATCTTTCCAAACCCGAAAAAGACCCTAAAGCAATTGCAGCTGCAAAGGCGGCACCTCAAAGCGGATATCCTAAGTGTGCTCTGTGTCGTGAAAACGAGGGCTATGCCGGAAGAGTGAACTCTCCTGCAAGGCAGAACCATCGCATTATTCCCGTAACAATCAATGACAGTGATTGGTTTATGCAATATTCACCATATGTTTATTATAACGAGCACTGCATTGTGTTTAACTCACAGCACACGCCAATGAAAATTGACCGTTCCACCTTTAAAAAGCTTCTTGATTTTGTTGAGCTTTTTCCTCATTATTTTGTTGGTTCAAATGCTGATTTGCCAATTGTTGGAGGTTCAATTTTGAGTCACGACCATTTTCAAGGCGGCAACTATGATTTTGCAATGGCAAAAGCTCCCATGGAAAAAAGCTTTAGCTTTAATGGATTTGATGATGTAGAAGCCGGAATTGTAAAGTGGCCAATGTCAACTATTAGACTCAGAAGCAAATCTGCAGATTCTTTGGTTTGTCTTGCCGACAAAATTCTCAATTCATGGCGTGCCTATTCTGACGAATCTGCGTTTATATTTTCACACACTAATGACGAACCTCACAACACCATAACACCAATTGCCCGTATGAAAAACGGATGTTTTGAACTTGACCTTGTTTTACGCAACAACCTAACAACCCCCGAGCATCCTCTTGGTGTGTATCATCCCCACAGCGAGCTGCACAACATTAAAAAAGAGAATATTGGTCTTATTGAGGTTATGGGGCTTGCTGTTTTACCCGCCCGATTAAATTCGGAACTCGACGAATTGGCCGATGCGATAATAAATAAAAAAGACATTTCGTCTATAGATACAATAAAAAAACATTCAAGTTGGGTAAATAGCTTTGTTGGCAATTATGACAATATCAATTCTGAGAATATCCAAACCATACTCCAAGATGAAGTTGGCAAAGTTTTTTTGCTTGTGCTTGAGCACGCAGGTGTGTTCAAACGTGATGATGAAGGAAAAAAAGCTTTTGACAGATTTATAAATCAAATACTATAACACCAAAAATGGCTGAAAACATCGTTTTCAGCCATTTTTGGTGTTATAAACTAATTAAGCTCGTCTTGTATTACTTTCCACACATCGGCAGTTTCAAAGCCTCTTCTCCAGCTTGCAACGCCCGCAAGAGAGTATTTTTTGGCAAGTTTGATTCTGCTTTTTATGCTGTTGGCATTCTCCAACCACAATACATACTCTGTTTTTGTCGTTTTTGATTTATTCTTAGCCTCAGTTAATTTCTTCGTGTCGTCTTTTTTGGTTTCCTCAACGCTTGCATCACTATTCGAAGAAGAATCAGTTTTTTCACTTGCATCGGAAGAAGCCGTTGCATCATTTTCAGCTTTGGCTTTAGCTTCTTCTTCAGCTTTTGCCTTTTCGGCAGCCTTTTCTTTTTCCAGTTCTTTTTTGTCTCTCCACATATATTTGGTTAAACCATACTTGGAGTCATACACGCCTTCGGCATCATTGTCTGAAATATAGCTCAATGCTTTGCTCATAGAAATCGCTTCCGACGACACAACCTTTCCGTCTTTCAGCTTCCAGCATCTCACATAGTAGGGGATACCAAGCAAAAGCTTTTCGGCTGGCACTTCCTCAAGGGTTTGTGTTATGGTGTTCTCTGTCCAGCCAAGACCTGCCACCGGACCTGCCACGCTGCTGCCCGAATAAAACTGATCATATGCCATCAGTGCAACGTAGTCCACGGTTTTTGCAAGCCTGTCTCTGTCGTAACACATTGACCACATAAGGCTTGTAGGCTCAAATTTGTTAACGTCAACAGATGTTGTTGCACCAATCGTGTGTGCCATAAGGGTTATTTCTTTAACGTGATTAGAATATGCACCGCTTTCATCATAGCTCATATTCTCAAAGTCAAAATTAATTCCGTCAAGTGAATGGGTGAGCATATGTTTTAAAAGATAATCTGCACTTTGCTTTCTTGCATTGCGGCTGTTAAGAAGAAGCGACGCTGTTTCGGGCTTGAAATCGGTTTTATACATTGCCCATATTTCATACTTGTTCTTTTTTGCGTAGGCTACGTATTCTTCGGTGAGTGATGAGTTAAAATAAAGAGTTTGTCCATTCTCGGGTGTTATCGTGTCGGTAACTGTAGCCTTTTTATCTTCGGTATCTTCAACACGAAAACACGTTGGCGACACAACATTAACTCCCGGTGTGGCGTATGTGGGTGGCTCTGAATACACTTCCCACGTAAGGTTGACCGGCTCATCTTTTACAATGTATCTGTTGTGTTCGTATACTGCCGACACTCCATCACGGCATATCAGTTTCATTTCTGATTTTCCGTTATATTTCTTTTTGGCATCATTCACCGACGATGTAACAGAATATGACACAATAAATTCGCTGAACGGTCCGTATTGCTCATAGCTGTCAAAACTTATGTTATTTATGCTGTTTTTAACGGTGTATCCATAAGATTCAGCCTTATCGTGAGTGTATTTTATATACTGAGCATCGTTGAGTGCAGAGCCGCAAACGTTTGTGTGAGTGTTTGAAAACAGAGCTTCCAAATATTTTTCTGCTGTTTCAACATCTTTTTTCTCTGTTGAAGCTTTCAGATATTTTTTCATTGCACCAACAATCATCGATGCGGCTTCAGCTCTTGTTGTTTGTTCATATGGTCTGAAACTTCCGTCAGGGTATCCTCCAACAATGCCGTCGGCAACAATTTTTGCCAAAGCCTTGGTGTATTTATACTCCGAATCAATATCCGTAAATTCCGGAGCATCATAATTATCTTTGGTGGGGGTGAGTCTGGAAAGCATCAAAACAATTTCTTCTCTTGTTACCATATTCTCCGGTCGGAAAGTTTTGTCGGGGAATCCGTCAATTATTCCTGCACTGTGGGCGGCGTTTATGCTCACATAAAAAATATGGCTGCTGTCAATATCCGAAAAAGAAATTGTTTCGGTTGCACTTGTTATGGCAAATGCTCTTGTGAGCAGTGCAGCAAATTCGCCTCTTGTTACAATGGCATCGGGGTTTGAATAACCGTCGTATCCGTTCATAACTCCCAAAGATTTTAAGGTTTGTATTGAATCTTCTGCCCAATGTCTGTCGATGTCTTTGATTGTTGAATTTGTAAATTCAAATGCTGTAGCATTGCTGCATACCATGCTTATGGCAAGTGCAAACACAACAATCATTTTAATTGCTTTTTTCATTAGTACGGTTTTCCTTTCAGAATGTATATAAACATTATACAATAAGATTGTAGCATTTTTAAGTATAAATATATGGAATATTTGTGGTAAAATATGTGTATTTTCTTTTGACAAATAAATATATATATGCTATAATAATACCATAAATGTTTATTTTTTGCAAGGAGGAATATTTAATGGACAAACAAACAGTTATTCAGAGAATCAAAGACGTTGGTATCGTTGCTGTTGTCAGAGCAGAAAATGCCGAAAAAGCAATGAAAATCACCGATGCCTGCATAGCCGGCGGTGTGCCTGCCATAGAAATGACATTCACAGTTCCTAAGGCTCACAAGGTTATTGAAGAACTCTCTAACCACTATACAGACAATGACATT
>SVJL01000113.1 GCA_015068985.1 Oscillospiraceae bacterium | reverse complement strand
TTGCCGTTAGGCAAAGACGGAGGGGTACGAAACGCAGAAGTATCAACGCTTTCAGCAATACCCCTCAGTCAGTTTCGCTACGCTCACTGCCAGCTCCCCTTAGGCAGGGGAGCCTTTCGTCCTTGTGCTAAACTCCCCTACAAACTCAAATTTTTTTATTGCAAAAACAAACACCCCACAGGTTCTCATGAACTTGCAGGGTGTTTTATTTATTTCATACAATATAAATTTTTATTTGAGCTCGACAGGTGTCTGACCATCAACCCAAACAAAAACTTCAAACCTTGTTGCTACGTCTGCCGCATCGGTTTGGGGAGTGAGAACAGTTTCAGCCTCACCTGCACCAACAGTTACCTGATGGGGAGTGAGAGAAATAAGTTCACCGTCTTCGGTGTACTGAGCAAGATACACAATGGCACTCTTTTCGTTTTCACTGTCAAGATTTATAAAATATGTAAGTGCAGAAATCTTGTCGCCTTTTGAAACCGCGGAGTTTTCAGATGTAAAGTAAAGCTCGTCGCCTTTCGGATTGGCAATTACTTTGCCTTTTTCTGCCGCAAAATCAATAGTTGACGGAGCATTTTCAAGCTCTACATATACCTTTGGTCTAAGAGCTTCATTGGAATGCTCTTTGGTAGCAATGGTTGTGTTGGCAGAAGAACCGTAGGTTCCAAGAATCACGTGACCCATACCGAATGAAAATTCGTTATCATAGTCTCTCAAATTTTCAAAGTTGCTCTTATCAACAAGAGCTGTGAGGTCATAGGAATGCTCGGCATAAAAACGGTCGTTGTGTCCAAGTCTTGTGGGAACGGTCTTAATGTCAAGATATCCTGTTTTAATGTCGGGAATTGATTCTTCGGTGTAGTTTCCTTTGTTATATTCACCGATTACCGATGTTTTTTTGTAAGGATACCACTCGGTGCCATAGGTATGTCTCACCGGTGCATTATAGTAACAAATCTCATCTTCTGTCCAGCTGTCTGTGTCTACAAGATGGAATTCGTAGGCATCTTTGTTGGCACTGTTGGTGTTGCGATATTGATTGAGAATGAGAGATGCATTCTTCACGGTTTTACCAACAGGAATATAGGGAAGTTTGAGCTTGTAATATGACATAATGGAATATTTTCCGCTAAGTCTCATGAATATTGTTTCATTCTGACCGTAGTTTTCACTCAGGAAATATGAATCACTGGCCTGACTTCCGCCAATCTGAGTATCAGCGGTTACTTCACCGGTTAAAACAACATCAACACAGTAGTGGTTTTCGGCACCGTTGGTGTTGTCTGTCACGTGAATGTCAAAGCAATTAGTTTTATAGTTGTTTTTAACTTCAACAGTACATCCCTCTGCTACGGCATCGATATTTGCCTCAAAATACGGAGTGTAATATTTATAGTAGTTCACACTGCCGTCAAAATCAGGCAACTCTTTGCCGTTAATTGAAAGAGCTTCCAAAACAGGTTTTTCATTTCCTGCATCGGCAAGCGTCCAGTCGCTGATGGGAATCTGAACTTCGTCTACCTCAGGAATGTTGTCCGAAAGATAAGGAACAAGAATCACTGAAAGATTAATATCACCTGTCACATCGTCATATTTTACACAAAGCCGTTCATAATCTGCAGTAAAGTCGGTTTGTCCATCGGGATTTGGTGATGTGCCGAGAGCTGTTGAGCATGCTTCATAGGTTGTAAGCTCGTAAGGCTTGTCGGATATAACCTTAACATAAATGTGTTTGTTACCTTTTGAAAGAATGGCATAACTTCCGTCGTCTGAAATTTCAATATCCGATTTATAAACATTTACAAATGAATAAACATCAGATGCAGCGTTAAGTGTAATTTCATCCTGAATGACAACTCTGCTTCTGTCGTTATAGAGCATTACACCTCGGTTATATTTTTCAGCATCCGCATATGCCGATGAAAGATCTGTTGTCATATATGCTCTGTCTGCACCGTATGACATATTGTCAATCATAGCAGGTGAGTTAACAAGCTGTCCGCCGTCCTCGGAGGGATTAATAACAACACAACTGTTTGCTTCGGCACGGGTGGAATAATATGTCCATCTTACACCGTCCTGGGTATTGT
Organism: Oscillospiraceae bacterium; assembly: GCA_015068985.1. Taxonomy (GTDB): domain Bacteria; phylum Bacillota; class Clostridia; order UMGS1810; family UMGS1810; genus RGIG1828. Next base: position 2,692 of record SVJL01000113.1, on the reverse strand, counting down.
TCCAGTAGTTACCAATGGAATAATATTCTTTTCCGGGGTTTGTTATCCAGGTTTCGCCAAGGGCATCGAGAGCAAGGGTTCCCATTGCCATAAAAGCGTGAGTTTCTTTGGGATCCTGAACTGCCATACCAACAAATATTTCCTGATCATTATCCCAGGTACTTCTCATTGTTCCAACGTCTATGTTTCTGAAAAGCTTATCCTTTTGAAGAGAAAGCTCACCGCTTGGCTTTTCTTCGGGATTGTACCAAAGGCAAAGGAGTGGCTCGCTGAAATACTTGTTATCTATAACATATTTCATAAGTGCACCGTCTCCGCTCATGTGACCGAAATAATAGAATGTTGAAGATTCAGTACGCGCGGTGCCTGCATCGGAATAGATGAGTCGGCGGTTACTTGACTGAGTGTATATTGGGAAATATGCATTTCCGGTTATATATTCATTGTTTTCAAATCCAAGGCACGAACCAAAGGCTGATTCCATTGAAGAAAACATTTTAGCCATAAAGGGACCCACATATGACCAATAGCTTGAACCCTCATACCAGCCCGAGTCAGGATAGAGCTTATCGAAGGGACCATTTCTTCTTGTGAGATGCTTGAGAGCTTCTGCCATGATGGTAGCAGAAATTTCGGGATTTCTATCACATACCGCCAGAGCTTCAACAAACACAGAGCAATTGTCGAGCACTGCATGGTTGTTGCTTGCAAGATACATCTGATGGAAGCTCCACTTGTATTCTTCTTTGGTGGGATTGGTAAAAAAGTCATATATTTCATCAAGATGCTTTGAAAACATTGCATCACCGATTGCAGTCCTTTGCTCATCGGTCATATAGTTATAGAGCCAGTCATAGCAAATTGCAATACCAAGTGCCGTGTGGTTTACATCAAGGCTCTGGGCTCTGCCCCAGGTTTCCATATTCTCGGCAAAATACATAGCTTCGGCTATGGCACGGTCGGCATAATCCGTGTCGCCTTCCACCATATATACAAACGAACAACTCATCATAATATCAAGTGCCGATGTGGCTCTTGAAAGATATGAATTTTCGGTTATGTCGGTTGTAATTTGCGAAACTGCTTTGTCTACATAAACTGCAGCTTTGTCTTTGAAAACCTGATACATTTCGGTCATTGCCTCATCTTCGCCAAAGGCATATTTTTTGATGCGGTCAAAATCTGCCTGACGTCCGAAAAGATAGGGATGTCCGCCATCAACGGTTCCTTCAATGAGAGTTTCAAGCTGCTCCTTTGTAACCTCGGGATACTGGGGCAAGGCTTCAGAATAGGGAGAGGTTACACTGCAATAGAAGCCCGGATAGAGCTTTGCGCCTCTGTAGGATGTGTCGGTCATTGAAGCAACGGCAACATTGGTTGTTGAATTCCATGCACCAACTCCGAGATAGAAATATTCCTGACCTGCCTCGTAGCATTCTCTGGCATAGGCAGAAACATCGGCATAGGAATATTTATAGCTTGAGTTTGGAGATGCAACGGTAATAATTGGCGCATCGTTTGCGGCGAAGTTATCAACCGTTGTTGCGGAAATGAGTGGTGCAAGACGGGGATCGGTGGTTTCAACCGTCAACGGCAATGATGATAAATCCCATTCATCAACATCAAGCTTTAAGATTTTAAAAGCACTGCTGCCGCCTCTTCCGAAACGAATGATAAATCTGTTAAGATCGATGCTTTCATGATAAGCCGGCAGGGGGAATTTCATAATAACCATGTTGGCAACCACATTAGAACCTTTTGTAATGTGTGATGTGCCAAAGTTTCCGCTGTCTTCGGAAACAACTCCTCCACGCATCTGATAGCTTTCGGTAATTCCTGTAAAAGTTCCAACGGATTCATAAGCTTCAACCGAATGTTTTCCGATGGTGTTATATGAAAAAGCCGGTTGAAGATTAACAGCTTTGTAGGTTGAGTCTGTCATTGAAGCAAGGGCACAGTTTGTGGTTGAATTCCACGCACCCGCTGCCACATAAAAGAACTTGTCACCTTTTTCGTGATGCTCTCTTGCATATGCAGTGATATCAGCATAAGCAACGTGATATGGCGAAACAGTTGTTGCCACATTTACAATCTCTGCATCATTAACTGCATAATCTCCATTGGTTGCCGAATCAACAAGAGGTGCAAGACGGGGGTCTGTTGTGGGAACAGACATAGGAAGTGACGAGAAATTCCACTGGTCACTGTCAATTCTCATAACTTTAAAAGGTACTGTGCCGCCTCTTCCGAAACGCAGAACGAACTGACCTATTTGCTGATCTTCGGGAATGGTGGGCAGGGGGATTTTGTAAATAACCATATTACCGCTTCCGGAAACATAGGTTGTGCCGAAATTTCCCGAATCGTCGTAAACAACACCGCCTCTCAGGTGATAGCTTTCGGTGATATCGGTGTAGGTTCCGATTGCCGCATATTCCTCGGCAGTTGCTGCACTTGCGGTGAGACAAAAGCTCATAGGCAGTGCAGAAAGAATAAGTGTCAAAGCTAAAATGAGAGATAGGGTTTTTCTTCCAAACTTTTTCATTTAATTCTCTCCTTTAAATTAGTTTATTGCGTTGTATGAAGCTAAATAAATTGGAGTTTAGCGGGGAGTTTGAAGATGGAATTGACACCGGAGCGAGAGCCTCCCTTGTGTAAAGGGAGGGGGACCGCTTAAGCGGTGGAGGGATTG
>SVJL01000112.1 GCA_015068985.1 Oscillospiraceae bacterium | reverse complement strand
TTACATTCAGGGATGTGAATTGTAAGCTTATTTACACGGGAGTCGTCTTCCTGACCGGGCTGTTGGGGTGAAGTTGGAAGCGGTACAGCCTTTGTTACGCTAAACACTGCATTCTCGCCGTTTATGATTTCTGCGAGCAAGGTTTTGTCATCAAGGGTGATGTAGGCACTCTTGCCGTCTTCAGAAACTTCTATCTGACCCTCTGTGTGAGCAAACCACCAGAAATCGGACACTTCTTTTAAGCGTACTTCGTCCTGAAGTGTGACTGTGCGGCGGTAGTTATCAAGCTTTAAACCTCTGCGCATACTGGTTGCCCAAGTTTCATAGGCAGGTGTCATATCACTTATGGCGTATGCACCCTGAGGCTTAGATTCGTGCTTATCGATGCGTGCTGTTGACTGGAAAATCTGTCCTGCGCCATGGTCAGGATTAATAACAATAGTATTGTGCCCCTCTGCTCTGTAGCGGTAACTATTGGTAAATCTACTGGGAAGGTTATAGTTACCAGAGCCAAGGTCGAGGAAGAAGTTTCTGCCCATGGCATCGAGAACAAAGGTTCCCATGTCATACTGACCGTGGTCGGCAAAGTTGTCACCAAAGTGAACTGCCGCCCAGATATCATCGTCTTCACGTCCGCTTCTTGTGGAATAAACCTCGGAGTCCATCAGATATGTATCGAGGCTTGCAAGTGTGTATGCAGGGAAGTCTATACGTGCAGATGTATTCTTCTTTTCTGCAGCGTTATCAGCTTTTATTTCGAGCATCTTGTTGCCGTCAACGTCAACCTGTTGAGCATATATAGTGTCAATCATATTTCCGCCTTTGGTTGTCCAGCCGTCAATTCCGCTTGTAAAATCATCACTTCCGAGGAATGCAGCGGGTACACTTACAGTATTCTGATAATAGTTATCTACATATGCTGTACCAACGCTCTCAAGACCCACAGCCAAACGACAGGTTGTGTCCCAACCACTCAAAGCACCATTTCCGGCAAGTACGTTGTATGTAGTCCAGACATTTGTACCTGCTTCCTTCATTTTCAACTGACCATAACCTTTAGGGATGTTAAAAAGCAACTCAACATTGTACCATACGTCTGCACTATATGTTCCCACGTCAGCTTGATTCAGGAACTTAATTTTTCCATTTTGCCATTCCACAGCATTTAAGTCTCCTGTGTTTCTGAGCACGAATTTGAACTTAGTAGCTGCAGTAGTAGTTTTAAAGTCAAATGCAACCTTGATTTCAGAAGCGGTTATTTTTTTTGTATGATCAAGGAAGCTGATGTTAACATTTTTTGTGCTGGTACTTGGTCTGTCTAACTTTATAACATTGTTATTTTCTTGTGCGCCGGCTAAGCTGCTGTCTGTTACGATTGTCGCTGTCGAACCAAGTTCCGCATTTCCCAAGGAACCATAGGTGGTGATGTCTGTCTCTTCAGAGAATGTCCAAGTGTAGTCTGAAAAAGTGTTTGCATATGTTTGAGTTGATGCAAACACGCTTGGTGTGAGCGATGCAAGAATCGCAGCACACAACAAAATTGATAATAGCTTTTTCATTCAAAAAACTCCTTTTCACTTCTTATTTTTATTTATTATAGCACTTTGTGTTATAATTTGTCTTTATGAAAAATTATCCTGTTTTGAGCTGAGTTACAAAATATTCGGCTGTTGCCGTCTGTCTTATTTACTCGCTGTTAAAATACTTTTGATACTCGGTTGGCGACAAGCCTACGCTTTGTTTGAATGCTGCGCTGAAATGATGCAGAGAATTGTAGCCTACCAAGTCGGAAATTTGTTGGATGGATAACTTTCCTTCAATAATCATTTGCTTGGCTTTTCCAATGCGAACGCCGGAAATATATTTCATTGGTGACAAGCCGAAAAGAATTTTAAATTTTTTTACAAAGTATGTTTTGCTGAGGTGAACCTTGTTTGCAAGCTCGTCTAAATTGATGTCTTTATTGATGTTTTCTTCGATGTAGTCTTTCAGCTCCAAAATCATATTGTCGGTTGCTGTATATGATTTGTCGATGTTGTATTGATTACATTGGTCATATGCCATTTTAGCGGTGGTGTCGTTAAACTCATCAATAATTTTATTGAGCAAAACCTTGAGGGCGTGATTTATTGTTTCGTTTGAGTTGATTTTGCTCTCTGAGGCTTCTCTGGAAATAAACAAAAAAAGCATTTTCATAAGCACTACGTCATTTATCTGAAATTCTTCCGGCACATTTGATAAATACTTTTTTGTTTGTTCATCACTAACCGAAAAATTCAAATCAATGGTTTGCATATTTTTTTGCTTTGCAACAGAGTGCATAATGCCCGGTTTTGCAAAATATACATAATCCTGCCTGACACTAAACGAGGTATTACCAATTGTGATGATGCCGCCTGATTTTTTGCAGAATATCATCTGATAGAAGTCATGAGTGTGGGGAACAATGGTGTTTGCCTTGTGGTCGATTACCCATATTAAATTTGAGTTCATTTTACCACACCCTTTTGGTTTATTTTGTGTTGAGGCTGTCAAAATCTTTCTTTTTTCGCATGAGTGCTTCAAGATAGAAATAATCGCCTACTACAGTTGACAGATGGGGATATCCGGGTTTAAATACAAAACCATAGGAATAACCAAGCAAGCCATCGGTCTTTTTGAGAGGCTCGAGCGAAACATCTTTGATGAGCCTTGCAAGAGTTTCATCGGCAAAGCAGACATATTTTTCAAAGCCAGGGTCGTTTGTTTCCTGAGCGACATCATAGATGGCGCATATCAGACACGAGAGCATTGTGGAATCTATCGATTTGATATCGGCTGCATTTATTGCAGGAATATATTTGTCGAGAATTTTTACTATTGTGTTATAGGTCGATTTGTCTTTGTTCCAACGATAGCGAATCGAAAGCCCATAAATTCCCCATGAAATTGTGCGGGTGTGATTGTGGAAAATCAAATTCAAATCAGGAGCTTCTTTGGCAAGGTTATAGTCCCAATATACTGTGCCGTCCTCGCCTATCAGATTGCGGATGACAAAATCGGTAACATCATCGGCAACCTTTTTGTAATAACCCACTCCCGTGAACTCATGTGCCCAATACAGAACCGAGCAATTGCACATTGCACTGATTTTCATAGGTGCGACCTTGTGGGCATCTATGTTGAGATAGTTATCGTCTATAAAATACATGCCATCTTTGGTTTTATATGTGGCAGATAATATGTCGGCTGCTTTGATAACAGCAATCCTTGCTTTTTCTATCTTGCCTATTTTATAGGCTGACACACAAGACGGCACATACATAAGACCCATTTCGCAAAAGTGACCGTAGTCATATTCAAATAGTCTGTGGCAGAGCTTATCGATGTATTCTGAAACCATGAAATGATAACGGGGGTCACCTGTCATGTCATAGGCAAGGATATATATGCCTGCCCAATAGCCGCCACTCATGTCATCTTTTCTGCCTTTGATGTAGGATCCGTCATCATCTGAACACATAAACGGAAATCCGTCCATAAACTTTATCATATTGAGATTTACAATCTGCATTGCTTTGTTATATGCATTTTCAATCATTTGCCTGTTTATAGCATCTGAATGACAAAGTATTATGCGCGGTGACGATGAATGGATTGATTCGGCCTGTGCATGCGAAGCTTCATAATTAATAGAATCAAATGATTTTTTCTCTCTGTATGCCATAGGAGTGATTCCTGCAAATTCCTTGAAGCTGCGCGTGAAGGTTTTGGAATCCTTGAAGCCGCATTTTTCGGCTATTACATAAATAGGGTCAGCGGATTGTTCTAAAAGCTCAATTGCATATGAGTTTCGTCTGATGAGAAGGTATTTGTGAAGAGAGTAACCCGTCCTGCGTTTGATGAGCAAATTGATGTGGTTAGGGTGGACTGCAAACTCTTTGCCTATGCTTTCGTTTGTAAGCTTTTTGCAAAAATTGCAATTGATGTACTTGAGAATTTTTTCTGTGGTGCCAGTGTTTTCTTTACTCTCATCTGCAGTGAGCAAGGCTTTTGCCATATCGGATATCACACTTATCATAAGCGCTCTGCTTTTTACAACAAAATAAGGGTCACATATCATATATTCCCTGACTATTTCCGAAAGCTTGCTTTCAAGGGAATACATGCCTTTGACATACACAGTGGAATTGAAAGATGGATGGTCAGAAAATATCACACTTTCAAAAATCTTATTTCTTTTGAAATTATCCCAGTTGTCATAAAGATTGCCAAAGCTCGAATTGCAGTTTGCCTGAGTGTAGTCAAAGTCTACAAACACAAACTCGGCGCTCTTATTGTGAGTGACAAAATAATATTTTTCGCCGGGAGGAATAATTATGACATCGCCATAGTCCAGAGTGTAGGTCACATCGTTCACAACAACCTCTGTGTCATCGGCCAGAGAATAAATCAGGAAATGATCATAGTTGGCATTGACAGGAAATGATTGATGATTTGATGCGTATTTTTTGGCACTTCTAACAAAAGGACGAATGTCTCCAATCAAAAGTTCTTTCATAGTGTCTCCTCTGATTCATATCTATCAGCTAATAAAATTATAACATTTACAAACCTCAAATAAAATCCCAAAAAGCAATTGCACACACGCAAAAATCAACTTTCGCAATTTTGAAAACAGCGGCTGCACAAATATGCAGCCGCTGTTTGATGTCGATATTATATTTTATTTTGCTTTGGTAAGGAATCTGTCGTATGCAATCTGATTGATTTCAAGATATCTGTCGTAGCCGTTTTCTTTGGCTTGTTTGATTATTGCATCATATTCATCAATAGATTTTTTACCAACTATGATATCGCAAAGACCAGCTT
>SVJL01000111.1 GCA_015068985.1 Oscillospiraceae bacterium | reverse complement strand
AAAAATTGTTATTATTAAGCCAAAAGCACAGGTAATCCTGACGGATTATCGAGCATTTTGGTGAAAATAAGAGCGATTTTTGTATCTTAAAATCGGAGTTCGAATAATGCTCCAATGGCTAGCCATTTAATTCCAGTGTGTTATATGTTTCGCCGTCAAGATTTTTCCATATGAAGGTGCTATCTTCATATATAAGATAGCTATGGTCTGAATCTTCCTTTGGAATTGACACAGAACCGGGGTTAAGATACCAATGAGTGCCGCAGTTTTTTGCAGTGGGCACATGGGTATGACCGCAAAGAAGCACGCTGCCATTTGGAAGAGAATTTTCCAGAATGTCTCTGTCGTGACCGTGGTTAAGATAGATTGTTAATTTGCCGTCATAAATTACGGCAGTTTTGGTTAGAACAGGAAATGAAAGAACCATCTGGTCAACCTCGGTGTCGCAGTTGCCTCTCACACATATGATTTTGTCTGCCAACGGATTCAGTGCATCAATCACTGCCTTTGGGTCGTAGCCGTCGGGGAGGTCATTTCGCGGGCCGTGATAGAGAATGTCACCAAGAAGCACCAATTTGTCGGCATTTTCTTTTTTGAAGGCATCAAGCATTTTGCCACACCAATGCATTGAACCGTGAATATCGGATGCTATGAAAAGTTTCATATAAAAACCACCTTGTTTATTTTTGTATATTGTAACATTTTTGCGAATTTGAGTCAATAAAGATATTGAATTACCACGAAATTTGTGGTATCATTAATACATAAACATTTCGGAGGTAATAAATTTATGTGTGATATAGCAACTCAGGCTAAAAAGGCCGCAGAAGAATTGATTGAGCTTGCTCATCTCAAAAAAGGAGATATTGCAGTTATCGGCTGTTCAACAAGCGAGGTTTTGGGTTCAAGGCTTGGCACAAATTCAAGCCCCGACACAGCCAAAGTTTTGTTTGAAAGCATCTATGAGGTTTTTTGTGCAAAGGGCATATACATTGCCGCACAGTGCTGTGAGCATCTTAACCGTGCAATAATTGTGGAGCGGGAGGCTGTGCCTTTTGCCGAAAGAGTTAACGTTGTGCCGCAGCCCAAAGCCGGCGGTTCGTTTGCAACTCAGGCTTATGCTCATTTTAAAAACCCGATTGCTGTTGAAGAAATCAAAGCTGATGCCGGATTAGACATTGGTGCAACACTCATTGGAATGCATCTTAAAAAGGTTGCTGTGCCGGTGAGACTGAGCATAAAATACATTGGCGAAGCACCCGTAACCGCTGCCCGCACAAGACCAAAATTTATTGGTGGCGAAAGAGCTGTGTATGACAAAGAGCTTATGGGATAATACTTAATTTTTCTATACGAAAAGGCTATCACAACGAACTGATTGTGATAGCCTTTTTGGTATTTATTATTTGTTTTTCTTAATAAACTTCGACTCTGTGCCTTTGAAAAGTCTTACGATGTTGGTGCGGTGCTTAATTATTGCAAGAAACGATATTATTATGGCACAAACAAGGAATGCCGAGTTCCCTCTTTCAAAAAGATAAACAAGAGGCGGAAAACAAAGAGATGCAACACAAGATGCAAGGGAAATATAGTTAAAGCATAAAACAACAACCGCAAACACTGCCACAAGTATTCCTCCGATGGCGGGGCTGAGAGTGAAGATAACCGCAATTGATGTCATTATGCCCTTTCCGCCCTTAAAACCGAAAAATACGGGGAAAATGTGACCAAGAGCAACACAAACCGCCGCAGCATACTCAGAAATCTCGCTGCCCGATAGGATATGGGTAAGGTATCTGGCAAAAAGAATTGCAAGAACTCCTTTAAGACCATCCCCTATCACAACCATCACAGCGGCTTTCTTGCCGAGCACACGGAGTGTGTTGGTGGCACCGGCGTTTCCGCTTCCGTGCTGACGGATATCAGTGTTGCCAAAAATTCTGGAAACAAGAATTGACGTGTTGATACTGCCAAGAAGATAGGCAATTATTGCCGACAAAACTATAGCAATCATAAGGTTTATTCCTTTCCTCTTTCACGTATGATAAATTTGATGGGAGTACCCTCCAAGCCGAAAGTTTCTCTTATCTGATTTTCGATGTAACGAATATAGGAAAAATGTGCCAGATCTTTATCGTTTACAAAAAGCACAAATGTGGGTGGCTTGGTGGATGCCTGAGTTATATACATAATCTTGAGGCGTTTGCCCTTATCTGACGGAGGCTGAACCTTGGTTATTGCCTCATTGAGAATGTCGTTTAATACGCCGGTCGAGATTCTCATAGCGTGCTGCTCATTAACGTATTTTATGAGGTCAAATATTTTTGGAAGCCGGCTTCCGGTGAGTGCAGAAACAAAAGCAACAGGGGCATACATCATGTATGCAAGACCGTTATACACATCTTTACGGTAGGAATCCATAGTGTTGGTTTCTTTTTCAACAAGATCCCATTTGTTAACAACAATAATGCTTGCTTTGCCCTGATTGTGAGCATAGCCGGCAATTTTGGTGTCTTGCTCGGTTACGCCCTCCTGGGCATCAATGAGAATTAGCACAACGTCACAGCGGTCGATTGCCGCAAGAGAGCGGACAACGCTGTAGCGTTCGATGGCTTCATCAATCTTGCCTTTTTTTCGCATTCCGGCAGTGTCGATAAAAATATATTTCTGACCGTCGCGCTCATAATGGGTGTCGATGGCATCACGGGTGGTGCCTGCAATGTTACTGACAATTACCCTGTTTTCGCCAAGGATTTTATTGATAAGCGACGACTTACCAACGTTTGGCTTTCCGATAACCGCAACCTTTATGGCATCATCGTCTTCGTCTTCGGTTTCTTCAAAATTAACAAAACTAAAAAGCTTGTCGAGAAGGTCGCCTGTGCCGAGACCATGAGTTGACGAAATAGCGATAGGGTCATCGAGACCAAGATTATAGAATTCATAAAATCCCATTGGCACATCGCCGATATTGTCAACCTTATTGCAAACAAGAACAATCGGCTTGCCGGAACGGGTGAGCATTGCGGCAATATCTTTGTCGGCAGAGGTCATACCCGACTTAACGTCAACCATAAAAATAACTGCATCCGACATTTCCATTGCAATTTCTGCCTGACGACGCATCTGTTCTAAGATTATGTCGTCATTTTGCGGCTCAATGCCGCCTGTGTCGATGAGGATAAATTTTTTGTTGAGCCACTCACCCTCGGCATAGATTCTGTCACGGGTAACGCCGGGAGTGTCTTCAACAATTGAAATACGCTCGCCGATGAGCTTGTTAAAAAGTGTGCTCTTGCCAACGTTTGGTCTGCCCACAATGGCAAAGGTTGGTTTTTTCATATTATCATTCCTTTCTTATGAAAGAATCGCATTTATAAATCCGCAGCCTGTGTTTGGAGTTTTGATGACTTTGACTCCGAGTGCGTCTTCTACTTCTTCAAGAGTGGTGTCGTCGAGAAACACATCACAGTCCGCTTTGAACATACTCTCTGAGAGCATGAGATACTCTGTGGTTATTTTGCCCTTTAACTGATTGATTATATCAGAGCCGCAAAGAAGTCCGGTAACGGTTATTTTGTCGCCAAAAAATCCGTTTTCGATTTTTTCAACACGCACATCAGCATCGGGGCGAAGCTTCTTTATTTTTGCCACACACTCAGAAATAAACTCGTGAGCAATCACCGATGTGGCAACGGTTTTGGGAGATGGCGAAAGATGGGAGTATTCTTCAATATATTTTAGCTCTTCATCAATTTCATCTCTCATTGCGGCAATCAACCCTACTCCGTTTTCTATTTGAGGGAACTCTTCATAGTGTTCGTAGGGCGGAATCGGGAGATTAGCCTGAATGTAGAACTCATCGGCAAGATACACAAGCGACGTGCCGAGAGTGCGTTTAAACTCTTTTTGATAGGGTTCAACAAGGGAAACAACATCACTTGCAGAGCTTTGATCAAAACCTCTGAGTTCAAAAAGGTTTTTTCGGTATTTGGACAATCCGACAGGAACAATTGACACACTCCTGATTGCCGGATATAAAGTTTTAAGGTCGGTGATGGTTTTTTTAAGATAGTCGCCGTCATTTATGCCTGGGCAAAGAACAATCTGCCCGTTCATCACTATGCCTGCATCGGCGAAGCGACGCATAACCTTCATAAGATTTGCCGCATTGGGATTGGCAAGCATCATAACCCGTCGGTCGGGGTCGGTAACATGAACCGACACATTGATTGGCGAAATGCGAAGCGAGCATATACGCTCTATATCATCTTCTGAAAGATTGGTTAGTGTGACATAGTTACCCTGCAAAAAAGAAAGGCGAACATCATCATCTTTAAACAGCATTGTTGGACGCACATTTGGCGGGAGCTGATCCATAAAACAGAAAATACACTTATTTTTGCAAAGCATCGGCTTATCAATCAAGGGGTTTTCAAACTCTGCACCGAAGGCTTCGAAGCAATCATTATATATTTCAATTTCTTCTGTGCTGCCATCGGTTTTGGTTACTTCGACAGTGTAGAACTCATCGCTTGTGAGAAACTTAAAGTCAAGTATGTCACGAAAGGATTTTCCATTCACACTCTCTATGATGTCACCGGGTTCGATGCCTGCATCACAGGCTATTGAATCGGGCATAACAAATTTTACAACCGCTTTTGTTTTCTGTTTCACTCATTTCACCGCCCTTCAATGGCTATCCATAATGTAATTATACAAGCCTTTTGCATCTTTTGCAAGATATATGTTTGGAGAATTTGAAAGTTCTTCCTCACTTCCGAAGCCATAAAGCACTCCGATGCCGTCAATGCCAAAATGAGCAGCACCCAAAAGGTCGAACTTACGGTCGCCGATCATTACGACCTCCGACATATCTGTTATTT
>SVJL01000011.1 GCA_015068985.1 Oscillospiraceae bacterium | reverse complement strand
AAGCCAGCATTTTCGGTTCTTTTAGGCTTGTCGTCCTCGAAAGGCGTCAGCCTTCCTTCGTTCTCCGCACCTAAAACTCCTCAAAAATGCTAAGCTTTTTTTCCTGCATTTTAAACGATTTCAAAATTATCCATTATCAAAGGTTTATATCTTTTTGAAATAGGAATTGTTTCGGTGCAATCCAAAAGCTCCATCTCATTGCGACGCACTGCCTTTATGTATTGCTTGTTAACCAAAAATCCACTGTGGCATCTGGTAAAATCATCGCCGAATTTTTTCTCCAAATCGGTTATTGTTCCGTAAAATTCAATTCGTTCGTTGTTGTTGAGTCTGCAAAAAAGCTTTTTGGAGCTGGTAGAAAAGTATGCTATTTTATCAAGCTCAATGCAGCGTTTGTAATCGTGAGTGGATATAACAAAGGTTCTTGAACGGTTGTGGCGTTTGATGTGGGCATCAACTGCATAATAGATTGCGGAAACCTCGCTTTTTGAAAGAGGCTTTAGCAAAAATCCCGACGGACGGATAAGGTTTTTGAAGCACAAAGCCATATCTTCGGGATAAAGTGACATAAACACAATATGACAATCTTTGAGTTTTTCTCTGAGCAGCATCGCCAACGAAAAACCGTTCTGGCGTTTTCCGTGTATGCGTGTGTCGATAAAAGCTATTGTGTCACTGCCGGGGGCAGAATGTATCGCTGATATTTTATCATTAAAGTGAAATTCAACATTTTGCATTTCGTTGGCAGGAATAACAGATTTAATCAGGGTTTCTGTTGATTTGTCATTGTCAAAGCAATATACTACCATACTGTAACTCCTATGTTAATTTATTGTAAACTACATCAGTTTAATTATAAATGCAAATATGTTTTTTTTCAAGTATAATTTTAAAAATTTGTAAAATAATGAGATTTGACTATTGCTGTTTTTTCTTGCGTTTGATAACTATAAAAATTGCTATGAGAGCTAAAATAACAACAAAACCGGCAATTATCAAAAATCCGAAATTTGACCGCAGAGCCATTGCGGCACTGGGCCTTTGGAAAGTAACAGCAAAAGCGGCAGCGGGAATATTGCCGGAATTGCTCAAGAATATGTTTGTTGCAAACACATTTTCTGTGTTGGCATTGTATCGGATAATGTATATGGGTTTTTCTGATTTTATTTTGATGCGGTCATTTGCAACAAGTTCATATTTAATGTTTTCAATGGGGTGCCAGTCGCTTCCGATAAAAATCATTCCGCTTATTGAGTCAGCTTTCAATCCGTTGCTGCAATAGTTGAATGTGAGCTCTGCTTCCAGCTTGTCGTCTGAAAGCTTGGCTTCTTTCAGTGTGGGGCCAAAATAAGCTTCTTCGTTGCCGAAGGCATATTCTCTGGAAAGAATCATATATGCCAGTCGGGTTGATATTAATTTTTTGTTGTTGGGATGAAGGTTGTTGCTAAAGCTTCGGTTGTTCCAAAGGTCTGATGTGACGCAAACGTGATAATTTTCAACGCTTGTCGTCAATCCGCCTGCTTCACATCTGACGTTGCCAAAATCTATAAACTGTCTGGCAGGGTCTGATGTGTCGTTAAAGCTTGGCGGCAATTCTATTGTATAAAAAGGAAAATTGCGGTTTTGCTGATTTTTAACCTCTCTAATCCATTCTATGTAGTCGGAGAGCTTTTTTGAGTAATCAACTGCCATAGATGCATCTGCTTCGCCCTGATACCATATAATTCCCTTTACGGGCATTTTAACAACATAGTCAATTGTGTCGTTGTATTTTATGCTTTTTTTGCCGGCTGAAGATGATTTTTCGGTAAGCGATGGCGGCATAAAAGAAGATATTTCGTGACCTGCATATGCAGTGATAAGCATGGCAATTGGCACTTCGTTGCCAATGGAATCCGAAATGGTTTTTGCAGTGAAGCACGCAAGAGCGCTTGCATCGTAGGTGCTGTATTTGTTGAATTTACGCCATCTGTAGTGGTCACCGGGTTCAAAACCTTTTGAACCGATATTGTAAATCACAATGTTTTCGTCGCCTCTTATCTGAGATTCAAACTCGTCCCACTCAGGGGCAGCCGATGATGAATATTCGGCATTAGACTGTCCAATAACCCACCATACGTCTCCAACGGTGATGTTTTCAAACGAAACATAGTCGCTTCCCTCACCGCCATATATTTCCAAAACTTTTGGTTCAGATGAGTATATACGTGGAGCCATGGTAATTTCCCACTTGCCGTCTTTAACACAGGCATAGCCCATTGAACCGTCAAAAACTGCGTTGATATATTCCCCCTCGCACGGAGATGTGCCCCATATTTTTATTGGTTCATTCTGTTGAAAAACCATACCGTCCCCAAATGCCGGAGCAACGGCAAATTCGGAAGCGGTTGCCTCGGGTATTGTTTCATTTGCACTCACCGGAACACATATGATTGTAATAAAAAGCAACGTGATTACTAAAGATAATATGTTTTTGTGCACCAAATACACACCTTTCCCTATAGTTCGAGTTAAAATTAGCAGCCCTAAGACTATCATAAGTGATTTTATAGGTCGCTTTATGCACCGTCAACACTAAGCTGATAATTGCGTTGTTTTTCTGATAATTGGACAAGTGTGCAAGATATCCGGATAATCAAAAGTAATAATTTATTGAATTAGACGGATAAATATGTTATAATGAATTCAACGAAGTTGAATTCAGCTAAATTCGCCTGACGGCGAGCTAAATGTGCTGATGCACGCTAAATTACTTCGTAGCTAAATTGACCTACGGTCAGCTAATGGCGAATTTAATTTAGCTACTCCAAAGGAGTTATTTAGCTATCGAACTGAGTGAGATAATTTAGCTTTGAACTTTAGTTCAAAATTTAGCTAAAAGAAATTTATTGGATGTGAGAATATGGCAGAAAGTATAATGCTTGATAAGGCAAAAGATTTCGCTGTTGAAATAATAAATATGTGTAAAGCTATTAAGGAAACGAAAAGGGAAAGCGTATTAACGAACCAGCTTGTGCGTTCCGGTACTTCAATCGGTGCTAATATTCACGAGTCAAAATATGCTCACGGAACTGCTGATTTTATATCAAAAATGCAGATAGCTTTAAAGGAATGTTACGAATCAGAATATTGGATAGAACTTCTTAATCGAACAAGATATATTGATGATGAACAATTTAAAAAGATGATAAATGATTGTGGACAAATTCGCAGAATGTTGATTTCGTCAATTAACACAGTTAAAAACAAAACAGCCGAAAGAGGTTGATAAAATGAATAATACTGTAATCCGTCATTATGATTTATTAATTGATGAAAATAATGATCCGGTACATGATCCAAAACCATTAAAAGATTATATGGATAAGTGGGATGGAACAAAATTTATTGATAAAATGAACATTAATAAAGAAAAAACAGTCCTGGAAATAGGTGTAGGAACCGGTAGACTTGCTATTCGCGTTGTGCCTTTATGTAGACGTTTTTACGGTGTTGATATATCACCAAAAACTATTGAAAGAGCGAAAGAAAATCTGTCTGCATACAAAAATGTTGAACTAATTTGCAACGATTTTTTGGTGGCTGATTTTGAGCGTGAATTTGATATCATATATTCTTCTTTAACTTTTATGCACATAAAAGATAAACAAAGGGCCTTTGATAGAGTTAGAGAAATATTAAGTGAAACAGGCAAATTTATTTTATCCATTGATAAAAATCAAAGTAATTACATAGATATGAATACAAGGAAAATAAGAATATACCCTGATTCTGCGTATAAAACAGTTGAATATATCAAAAATGCGAAGTTAAAGATAGAAGAACAATACGAAACAGAGTTTGCGTATGTTTTCATTTGTATTAAGATGTGTGAATAATGGCATCTGAATCGTACACAAATTCTATAATATTAATATTATGTGTGATAGAGAGGTAATTGATGATGTTATACACTCAAAGCTTTTCAAAACTTATAGATATTTTCAGAAAAATGCCCGGTGTGGGAAATAAAAGTGCAGTCAGAATGGCATATTATATACTGTCGCTTTCAGATAGCGAGGTAACCGAGATGGTGAATGTTATCCGTCAGGCAAAAGAAAAAATAGGTTATTGCTCTGTTTGTCAGAACACAACAGAGCAGGATGTGTGTGAAATCTGCTCAAGTCCCAAAAGAGACAAATCTGTTATTTGCGTTGTTGAACAGCCAAAAGACGTTGTTGCACTGGAAAAAACCAGAGAATATTACGGCACCTATCACGTTTTGCACGGATGTATTTCTCCAATGGATTCAATCGGTCCCGAAGATTTAAAAATCAAAGAGCTGCTTGAAAGGGCAGCCTCCGATGAGGTTAAAGAGGTTATTATGGCAATAAGCCCCAGCATAGAGGGCGAAGCCACAACTATGTATATTTCACGTCTTTTAAAACCCTTTAATATCAAGGTCACACGCATAGCCTACGGAATCCCTGTTGGCGGCGATCTGGAATATGCCGACCAGATAACTCTTGCCAAAGCTATAGAGGGCAGAAGAGAAATATAAAATACCGTTTAAAAGGTATTGACAACTTTCTTTTTTGTGAGTATAATATGTAGAATAACAGTATTCTGCCTTATCATGTCCGCAGATAAGGCCAACACCTTTTATTTATAAGCGGACAGAAAGGTATAGGTTAATTGTTATGGCAAAAGAAGTTGTGCTAACTCCGGAGGGACTCAAAAAACTCGAGGATGAACTCGAATATTTAAAGGTTACCGGAAGAAAAGAAATAGCCGAAAAAATAAAGATTGCAAGAGGATTCGGCGATCTTTCCGAAAATGCAGAATATGATGCTGCAAAAGATGCTCAGGCAACAATGGAAGAACGTATTGCCAAAATTGAAGAAATGCTCAAAAATGCAAGAATTGTAGATGTTGACGATGTCGACACCGATGCAGTTGGCATTTGCTCTAAGGTAAAAGTTCTTGATGTGGAATTTGAAGAAGAAGAAATCTACACCATAGTTGGCTCAACAGAAGCAGACCCCGATTCCAACAAAATATCCGACGAATCTCCAATTGGCATAGCTCTTATGGGCGGCAAAGTGGGCGACACTGTTTCGGTTGAAACTCCCGGAGGAGTTATTGAGCTCAAAATACTTGAAATCACAAAATAATTAATACTTTTAAGGAGGAAATCGCGAATGAGCGAACAGGAAACAAAAAACACTGCACCGGAGCTGGAATTAAACGAAATTCTCAAGGTGCGTCGTGAAAAGCTCAAAGAGCTTCAGGACGGTGGCATGGATCCTTTCGAAATAACCAAGTTCGACAGAACCCACACCTCAGCTCAGATTAAAGACAACTACACCGAAGAGGAACGTGAGCTCACCAAACGCGGTTCCGACGAAGTTGAAATTATAAAAGCCAAAATTTCTGCGTTAGACGGTCAGAATGTTGTTATTGCAGGTCGTATTATGTCTAAACGAGGAATGGGAAAAGTTGGTTTTCTCCACGTTGCCGATATGGAAGGTCAGATTCAGGTTTTTGTTAAAAAAGACATTTTGGGCGAAGACGAATATAATCGCTTCAAAAAGCTTGACATTGGCGACATAATCGGTGCTGAGGGCGAAGTTTTCACAACTCAGACAGGTGAAATTTCGATCAGAGTAAGCAAGCTTACCTTGCTCTCCAAATCACTTCAGCCTCTACCCGAAAAATTCCACGGTATGACCAACACCGACCTTCGTTATCGTCAGAGATATGTTGACCTTATAATGAACAGTGATGTTAAAGACACATTCATCAAAAGATCAAAAATTATTTCTTCCATAAGAAGCTATCTTAATGAACAGGGCTTTTTGGAGGTTGAAACTCCGATGCTTGTGTCAAATGCAGGCGGAGCTGCCGCAAGACCTTTTGAAACTCACTTCAACGCTCTTGATGAAGACCTTAAGCTCAGAATTTCTTTGGAGCTTTACCTCAAACGTCTTATCGTTGGCGGACTGGAAAGAGTTTATGAAATCGGCAGAGTGTTCCGTAACGAAGGTCTCGACACCCGTCACAACCCCGAATTTACCCTTATGGAACTCTATCAGGCATACACCGACTATCACGGTATGATGGATCTTACCGAAAACCTCTATCGCCATGTGGCAATGGAAGTTTTGGGAACAACCAAAATTGTGTATAATGGCATCGAAATGGACCTCGGAAAGCCTTTCGAGCGTATCACTATGCTTGATGCTGTTAAGAAATATTCGGGTGTAGATTTTAACGAAATCAACTCGGTCGAAGAAGCACGTGCTATAGCCAAAGAACACCACGTAGAATATGAAGAGCACCACAAAAAAGGTGACATTCTTAATCTTTTCTTTGAAGAGTTTGTTGAAGAACATCTTCTTCAGCCCACATTCGTTATGGATCACCCCGTAGAAATTTCTCCTCTCACCAAGAAAAAACCCGGCAATCCCGATTATGTTGAACGCTTTGAGTTCTTTATGAATGGTTGGGAAATGGCTAATGCATACTCCGAGCTCAATGACCCAATCGATCAGAGAGAACGTTTTAAGGCTCAGGAAGCACTTCTTGCTCTTGGCGATGAAGAAGCCAACACCACCGACGAAGACTTTATGAGAGCTCTCGAAATCGGTATGCCTCCCACGGGCGGAATCGGCTTTGGTATCGACCGTATGTGTATGCTCCTTACCGATTCGGCTGCAATTCGTGACGTTTTGCTTTTCCCCACTATGAAAAGTTTGGATAAATAAATGTATTTAAGGGGATGTCTCTTTATAAAAACAATTATATACATCGGAAAGTAATGTAACAGAAGAATAATATAATTAACAGCCTAAATCACATTGATTTTGGCTGTTTTGTTCACAAGAGAAAGGAATATATAATATGAAAAAGACGCTTACAAGTATCGTATTGATTTTATCATTAGTATTATCATTATTTGTTACAGCATCAGCAAATGAAGATATAACTATTTATGTGAATGATGAAACTCTAATCTGTGATACCGCTCCATTTATTAAAGATGGACGTACAATGGTTCCGATGCGTAAAATTTTTGAAGCTTTGAATGCGAAAGTTGATTGGGATGGCACAACTCAGACAATAACTGCAACCAAAGACAATGCACAGATTGTATTGCAGATAAACAATTCTACAATGTATAATAATGGTGTGGCAGAAACATTAGATGTTGCTCCAATTATTGTTAATAGCAGTACATTTGTGCCGATAAGAGCGGTTTCTCAAAGTTTAAATGCATCTGTTGATTGGTTCGGTCATACACAAACAGTTTATATTAATTCTACAAAAACTTATAATGAGGAATATAATTCATATATAGATTTCTTTATGCAAGGCTCTGTTTTTGCTGGTTATGAGTGGGTTGAAAATGTTGGTAACAATGCAACTGTTCATTCTGATATTTGTGCTCAAGGTTCAATTTCCGATGTTCAAGTCAATGGAAACGACATTTATTTGATAATGAATAATCGTTATTCACAAGGAGAAAAAATAGCAATATACATAGCAGATACAGAATCTACATCGCTCGAAAAAATGACGGAAATATTCAAGAATACAAACATTTCTGTTGGAGGAAGCTATCTCGGTGTAACAACTGTCTTTGGTATACCTACAATTTCAATGCAGTATGTGTCGATTTTCGAGTCTGATAGTTGGTATGAAATTAGCGAATTGACATATCCTAAACTATCATTATTTGGGCAAACAGTAACACTCTATAACTGGGATAATCAACCGTTAGATGTTCCGATAACACAAGTAGATGATTATTTAGAAGTTGGTTGGACCACGGAGATGCAAACAACACTGTATGCTCCAGATGGTAGGACAATTGTTGTAGAGCAAGATGAAATTTATGATTACATAAATGCAGGTTGGTATAGAAGTTATGCAGAAGCTCAGACTGCAAATGCTCCATCATACTCAGATGACAATTACTATAGTTATGATTCTGACTATGATAATCAACCTAATTCCGGTGGTGATGCAGTATACAGAACACCAAGTGGAAAAAAATATCACTTTGACCCAAATTGCGGTGGTAAAAATAGTTATCAAATTACTTTACAACAAGCAAAAAATTCAGGTTTAACACCTTGCGATAAGTGTGCATGGTGAAAAGATTTGTTATAATAGAACTCACTCTTGATTTTTTTGCCTTTGCATTCTATGTTGCAATATCTATGATGATAAAAGCGGCAAAAGAAAAGAAATTGTATTCGGTAATAATTTCAAATCCAAGCGACAAAACTGTTTCAGAATATATCATTGCTTTTAATGATACATATGGAATAGGATCAAACTGGTATAACACCAATTCATCAGTAGCCCACAGGAACAGCCAGTTAAGACAAGGTCAGGGTTGGGAAGTCATAAGAAGCAGGTCTTCTGTATCGCAGAGCGTAAAAGAACAGCTCAGAAATGTGTTTGTTTCAAAAGGTGTTCCGATTAAAAATATGTCGATAGATTAAATCACATCCAAAAAACAAGCAATCTTGCAACAAAAAGCAAGATTGCTTGTTTTTTACGTTATCTTTTTAGCAGCTCAAGTCTTGACTACTGCGCTGATTTGTAGTATAATTTAACTATGCTATTTAGTGGGGGTATGGTGATTTTTTTGCAACGGATCATCTTTTGCCCCTGTATTTTTTTGTTGTGTAAGAAATTACCTTTTTTTGAGAAAGGAGACCTGTTATGTTTGAATCTCAAGGCGGTTTTTCAAATTTCTGGCACTATAACCGGCTAAAAGTTGTGTCTGTTGTGGCACTCATATTTTTTATCGGCTTTGCAATCAGTCAGTGTTCCTTTGGCGAAACTGTGGATTTTGGCATTTTGCACGTGAGTGAGGTAAGAGATGTTGCTGGTGATGGTTTTGTGTCGGCAATAAAAAAAGATGTTGACCTTAAATCTGAAAATAATGAGCCAAGTGTTCAGTTCGTACCCATATATGTTCCGTCCGATCCCAGAGATATTATGGAAACAGGAGCGTTGGAGCACATTCAGGTGGAGCTTGTCAGCGGAAAGGCAACTCTCTATATGCTCGATGAAGAAACAATTTATTCCTATAAAAATGACGATTTGTTTTTTGACCTCACATCTATTGCCGATAAATATCAAATTCCCGATGAATTGCGGTATGTGGACGACAACGGCAAGACACTTGCAATATCCGTTGACGGCAACAAATATTTGAATGATTGCTCTTTGGAGTGCAGCTCGCTCTATATTGCAATAAAAAATCATACAGATAACGAATCAGAAAAGTATATAAACGCATTCAATGCGCTTAGTTATATAATATCAAACAGATAAAGGAGAATATTTATGAAAAATTCAAAAACAAAATCCAATAAGTCTTTAATTGTTACAGTTGCCGTTCTGGCAGTTGTGCTTGTGGCTCTCATAGCCTGCATTGTTGTGTCAGAATCCGATTTTTATCTTTCTAAACCCGAAAGAGGCAATTTAACATCTCAAACTGTTCAGGAAGAAGCGACGCCTGAAGAAATGCCCAACTATGATGATGTTAAAGAAATTGAAGTTGTTGATACAGAACGCAAAAATGTTAAAGTAACAATGGCCGACGGTCAAAGCTTCACAATTTGCGTTTATCCCGATGTTGCACCTCAAACAGCTCAAAACTTTCTTAACCTTGTGCGTGACGGATTCTACGATGGTCTCACATTCCACCGTATCATAGACGGATTTATGGCACAGGGTGGCGACCCGGAGGGCACCGGTATGGGTGGTTCCGACACCAACATCATAGGTGAGTTTTCACAAAACGGTTTTGAGAACTCTCTCTCTCACAAGAGAGGTGTTGTGTCGATGGCAAGATCTAACCATCCCAACTCTGCATCGTCTCAGTTCTTTATCTGCTACGATGATGCATCCTTCCTTGATGGTCAATATGCGGCGTTTGGCGAGGTTGTTAGCGGAATGGAAGTTGTTGATTCATTCCTCGAATCAGGCACAGACGAAAATGACCGTCCTCTTGAAGAAGTTAAAATTGCAACAGTAGTGGTTGAGGAATAAATCATAGGAGTAGCTTATGAAGCAAACTTCGTTATGTTACATTGAAAACGACGGCAAGTATCTTATGATGCTCCGAAACAAAAAAGCTGATGATGAAAACAGTGGGAAATGGATTGGCGTAGGTGGCAAATTCTGCGAGGGCGAAAGCCCTGAGGATTGTGTAAAACGCGAAGTCAGCGAAGAGACAGGCATAGTTTTGGATAACTGGCACTATCGGGGCATTGTAACTTTTGTTTCCAATGTATACGAAACAGAACATATGCACTTGTTCACCGCAAAAGGCACAGCAGACTCGCTTCCCGATTGCATCGAAGGAGAATTAGCCTGGGTTGAAAAAGAAAAAGTTTTGTCCCTTCCCCTTTGGGAGGGTGACAAAATATTTCTTGACCTTATTGCAGATGAAGCTATGCCGTTTTTTTCGCTTAAGCTTGTGTATGAAAGTGATGAACTTATCGAGGCAATACTAAACGGAAAACAAGATATTCTTGGAAAGAAGAAATAATGCAAGGAATGAAATTATGAACTCCAAAACTTTAAAAACTTTAGAATTCAATAAAATTGCAGATATGCTTTCTGAATGTGCGGTTATGGAAATCACCAAAAAGCGTTGCCTTGATCCGGAGATATGCGACAATGTAAAAAAGGTCAACACGCTTCAAAACGAGACCGCTCAGTCAATTACCCTTGTAACCAAAAAAGGTTCTGCACCCATAAAATGCACAGGCGATGTGCGTCCGTCGCTCAAACGTGCTCATATGGGCGGCGTTCTTTCGCCGGGTGAGATTCTGCTGGTGGGAAAGGTTCTGGAAACTGCAGAAGCTCTTCAAAAATATCCCGACGACATTGAGTGTGACGCTCTCAGTGAGCATTTTGAAGCACTCTACACCGATCGCCCCCTCCGAAAGAGGATTGCCGAATGTATCATAGATGCCGACACAATTTCCGATAATGCAAGCCCCGAGCTTGCCGACATCAGACGTCATCTTGTTGGCGGCACCAACAAAATAAGAGATATTTTGCACAAAATCATATCATCACCAACATACCAGAAATGTCTGCAGGAACAGATTATCACAATGCGTGGCGACCGATATGTTGTACCCGTAAAATCTGAATACCGCAACGAAATAAAAGGCATACTCCACGACTCATCGTCGTCGGGTGCCACCTTGTTTATTGAGCCCATGAGTGTTGTTGAAGAAAATAACAGAATCCGTGAGCTTAAATCCAAAGAAAAAGACGAAATAGAAAAAATTCTTATGGCTCTCACCGAAGAGATTGCCTCGGTTTCAAAGCTTGTGGAGATGACATTTCACACTATCTCGGAGCTTGACTATTGCTTTGCAAGGGCAAAATTTGCCCTCAAAACCGACTCTTTCCGTCCGGTCATCAACGATGTTGGCAGAATAGACCTTCGTCGTGCCCGCCATCCTCTTTTGGATGCGGCAACTGTTGTTCCAACCGACATTCGTCTGGGCAAAGATTTTGACACACTGGTTGTTACCGGCCCCAACACCGGCGGTAAAACCGTTGTTCTAAAAACCATCGGTCTCCTTACTCTTATGGTTCAGGCAGGACTTCACATTCCTGCAAATGAAGGCTCGGAGGTTGGCATATTCAAAAATATTTTTGCCGACATCGGCGACGAGCAAAGCATAGAACAGAGCTTGTCAACTTTTTCTTCCCATATGGTCAATATTGTTGAAATATTAAAATATGCCGACGAAAACTCATTGTGTTTGTTTGATGAACTTGGTGCAGGCACCGACCCTATTGAGGGTGCATCCCTTGCCATGAGTATTCTCGAGAGAGTGCGTCTTTTGGGAGCCAAAACCGCAGCAACAACTCACTACAGCGAGCTCAAAACCTATGCAATGAGCACAAAGCGTGTTGAAAACGCATCCTGTGAATTTAACGTGGACACTCTCCGACCCACATACCGCTTGCTCATAGGAATCCCCGGAAAAAGTAATGCATTTGCTATTTCCCAAAGGCTCGGGCTTGATGAAGATATAATCAATAATGCAAAAAATTATATTGATGCCGAAAACGTAAAGTTTGAAGACATTCTCACCGACCTTGAAAAGAATCGTCAAAAGGCTCAGGAGGAAAGGGAAAAAGCAACGGCATACAAGCGTGAGACCGAACGCATTAAAACCGATACCGCCCTTAAAAATAAGCAATTAACAGAAAAAAGTGACAAAATTATTGAGCGTGCACGCATGGAAGCTAAAGAGATTTTGGAAAAATCCAAGCAGGAGGCTGACGAAATTCTTCGCCAGATGCGTTCCATGCAGCAAGAGGCCGACAAAGCCAAGATGGTGCGTCAAATGGAAGAGGCTCGCCAAAAGCTCGCCGAAAAGGCAAATGCACATTCTGCCAAGCTTTCAAAGTCTTTGTTTGCATCGGACGAAAAATATAAGTCTCCAAAAACAGTAAGTCCCGGTCAGGATGTGGAGCTTGTGTCGATGCACCAGAGCGGAACTGTGCTTTCTCAGCCCGACGCCAACGGCAATTTTCAGGTCAGAGTGGGCATAATGAAACTCACAGTCAACCTTAAAGATGTTCGCATCAAAAAGGAAGAAAAAGTTGTCAAAAAGAAGTCGAAGTCATCCGGCGGTCAGTCTGTTTCAAAGACCATGTCGCTTTCGTCCGAACTCGACGTAAGAGGAGAAACCGTAGATTCTGCCGTGCTTCTTATTGATAAGTTTCTCGACGATGCACTGCTTTCGTCTCTCGGTCAGGTCCGCATAATCCATGGCAAGGGCACAGGTCAGCTCAGGCAGGGCATTCACTCATATCTGAAGAGACTTTCTTACGTTAAGTCTTATCGTTTGGGTGTGTTCGGAGAAGGAGACAGCGGGGTTACCATAGTTGAATTTAAGTAGAAAACAAAAATGATGAATAAAAGTTAGTTAAACATATTGATTTTTTAAAAACATTTTGATATAATATCAAATGATATGTGCTTTTTGGCGAATTTGGTCGCCATAACAGAATATACAATGATAAAACGGAGTGATTTTGTTGAAAGAAGAAATTAATCTTGTCAAAATTTTTGAGATAGTTCTTAAACTCTGGTGGATAATTCTCATATTTGCCATTGTCGGTGCATTGGTGGCTTTTTCTATAAGCTCGTTTTTTATGACACCTCTCTACACTTCAACCGCTAAGGTATATGTTTCAGGTTCCGACAGGGCAAGTGAGGTGGGTGTTAATATCAACGATATTAACCTTAACCAGCGTCTGGTTTCCACCTATATTGAAATTTTGTCCAGTAATGCATTTTTAGAGGACGTGGCTCAGGCCTATAATAAGCAAAAGCCACGCAAAGAGCAGGATATAACAGCCGGTCACATAAGACAAAATATTGTGATGGGTTCTGCAAACGAAACCGAAGTTCTTGAAATAAAGTATGACGATACCACTCCCAAAAAAGCGCAGGATATTTTGGAGGTGTTTCTTTCGGAAGCTCCCGAAAAAATAGCTGAGGTTATTGAAGGCTGCCGTCTTAAGGTTGTTGATTATGCTGACCTTCCGGTTGTAACTTCTTCACCTAACATAAAACAAAACACCTTTATCGGACTCTTTCTCGGAATTGTTCTTGGTGTGGCTGTTATTTTTGTTAAAGAGCTTTTTGACACACGCATTAAAGGTGACGAAGACATTAAAAACAGATATGGAATTCCGGTTCTCGGTATCATTCCAAATCTTGATGTAGAGTAAGGGAGGGGCAGTGTATTATGAACTTAAAAAAGAAATTACCCAATATCAGACACGTCAACATAAGCTCCGACACTTCCAACTCTATCACCCGTGCAAACAGTGAAAAGCGTATTATTTCCGAAAATATGCCTTTTGATATTATCGAGGCATACAAAGCAGCACGAACAAATATTATGTTCTCTTTAAACAGTGAAAAAGGCTGCAGAAAGGTTGTTATTTCGTCTGCCACATCAGGTGAAGGTAAATCAACAACCTGTATTAATCTTGCCAAAACATTTGCCGAAATCGGTGTTAAAGTGCTTATTCTTGATGCTGACCTTCGTGCTCCCCGCGTTCACAAATATATGTGTATAGAAAACGAGAAGGGTCTTTCCAACATTCTGGCAGGGTTTGATAAGCTTGACGATTGTATTTATCACACTGAGCAGGAAAATTTGGATTGTCTCACATCCGGAGCCATTCCCCCAAACCCTGTTGAGCTCATATCTTCCGATGCAATGACAGAGCTCTTCGAGGAACTTGAAAAACGCTACGATTATGTGTTTATCGACACTCCTCCGCTCAACATTGTTACAGAAGGTCTTCTTCTTTCAAAAATCTGTAATGGTATCATAATCGTTACCCGTCAGAAATACACAATGTATAAGATGATTGAGCGTGCTATCAACTCGTTGAAATTTGCCAATGCCAAAATTCTTGGCTTTATTCTCAACGATGCCGATGACGATTCCTACATTTACGGCGTATACAAATCCCGTAACAAAAAGCGTAACCGTTATATGCGTTATGGTTATTATTCATATGGCTACTCCGGTTCATACGCAAAATCCTCTTCGTCAGGCAACTCCGAAAGTTCATCAAAGTCGGACAAATCCGATAAGCATGGCAAACACAGCTCCAAGGAAAAAAAGAAGAAACCGGGTTTTTTCAAAAAATTGTTTAAAAGCAAAAAAGACAAAAAGTAATTTTTGCTGAGGATACCATATGTGGAAAGATAATTTTGAAGTAATAGATTTTCATTCTCACATCCTTGCAGGTGTAGATGACGGCGCACCTGATTTGCAAACATCTCTCGATATGCTGTCTGCTCTCTCTGATATGGGGGTAGACAAGGTTGTATCAACCTCTCATTACTATAACTCCGTCGAAACCATATCATCCTTTATTTCAAGGCGTGATGAAGCTCTCTACAGACTCGAACGTCATATTAAAGAAAACGACATATATATGCCCGAAATAATCCCCGCCTCAGAAGTCAGAATATATTCCGGCCTATGGCAGGAAGCGGATTTATCAAGGCTGTGCATTGGCAATTCAAAATGTATTCTTCTCGAGATGCCATATGACCACTGGTCCGATTGGATGTTTAACGAAATATATGCCATAAATTCTAAAGGGTTTGTACCTGTTATGGCTCACGTTGAAAGATATATTGGTTCCGTTCCTCAAAAGACCATAGAAAGTTCACTGCTTTCACTTGATGTTCTGGTTCAATGCAACACCGATTTTTTAGAATCAAGAGCATCCAAAAAATTTGTTAAGCGTCTTCTTTCAAAAGGTAATCTGAATTTTTTGGGAAGTGATTGTCATAATATGAACTCTCGTCCGCCAAAGATGACAGAAGCTTTGGAATATGTGGCAAAAAAATTTGGCGAAGAATATTTGAAAATGCTTATGCAAAACGCTATAGAAATTGTCTCACAAAAATAATATGTATTTTTTAATCTCTCTGCAAATATATTTTGTAGAGAGATTTTTTGTTAGGGGCGATTGGTTTGCTAAATGCAATATGGATTGTTATGATGATTGCATCGGTTGTGTGCTCTGTTATCTGCGGCACTGCTTCCGCTGTGGGGGAGGCGGTGTTTCAAAGCTGCGAGAATTGTGTGTCGTTTATCCTTAAAACCGGAGCTTTTATGGTAATGTGGTCCGGAATAATGAATATTGCAGAAGAATCACAACTTACTCACAAAATATCAAACATTTTGTCTCCTGTCATAACCAAGGTGTTTAAAGGTGTTAAAAAAGGAAGCAAAGAGGAAAAACTCATATCATCCAATCTTGCCGCCAATATGCTGGGTCTTTCCAATGCGGCTACTCCTCTTGGCATGGCTGCAATGAAAAAGCTTGCCGAAAAAAGCCTTAATTCAACAGCAACCAACAATATGTGTATGCTTGCCATAATAAACTGTTCATCACTGCAGCTTGTTCCGTCAACACTCATTGCCCTGCGAAGCTCATATGAAAGCGTCTCTCCGGCAGACATAACTGTCCCTATCTGGATTGCTTCGTCGCTTACGGTTGTTTTTGCAATTTTTTTCACCAAACTAATTCAGGGACGTGACATAAGTGCATAAAATCGGCGAATATCTGGTTCCAATGATTATACTTTGTATCGTGGCATACGGTGCTTTAAAAAAGACAGATGTTTACGGAGCATTTACCAGAGGTGCTGTTGCGGGGCTTAAAACCGTGTATGCAATTTTTCCGGCAATGCTTGCTTTGTTTATTGCCATTGGCGCTATGAGGTCGTCAGGATTGATTGAGCTGATTTCTGATTGGGCAAGACCTGTCACAAATTCTATTGGCTTTCCATCTCCGCTTGTTCCTTTTGTGATTCTCCGACCGGTTTCGGGAAGCGGCTCTCTTGCCTTTGCTTCCGACATATTCTCCGCCTATGGCCCTGATTCTTTTGCAGGAAGAGCGGTTTCCATTATGATGGGGTCAACAGAAACAACATTTTACACAACAGCTGTATATTTTGCAGCATCAGGTACCAAAAATATACGCCACACTATTAAATGTGCACTTGTTGCAGATTTTTTCAGTATGGTGGTGAGTCTGATTGTTTGCAGACTATATTACTATTGATTCCACTTCAGAAGCAAAACTCCGCCAATCATTGCGGCAACTCCAACATATTTGTTCCACGTAAAAGCAATTTTTTCGCTTCCCATAAGACCGAATGCGTCAATCAGCGCTGCACACAAAAGCTGTGATATGAGAATTGTTGATATTGCAATAACAGGCGAAAGGTTTTTGACCGACACCATTACCGTGAGGGTGATAATAAGACCAAACACTCCGCCAAGAAGATACCATTTATTAACCTCGCCAAAGCCTTTCAGGTTGTTGTCATTTGCAAAAAACAGTGCAATAAGCGACAGTATAAACGCCGTTCCCTGCACGTATGCATTAGACAAAAACAAGCCGGTTTTGTCAGAGAGTCGTGTGTTCATAACTCCCTGAATGCTCATGCTTGCCCCTGCAATAATTGCAAAAATATATCCCATATGTTATTCCTCCCTTATAATTGTTTATTATCTTTAATATTTGCATTAAAATACATTTCACAGCAAAAATAATACTTGTGCAAAGGTTTTGTTTGTAGTATAATAAAATAAGAATAGTTTGTTTTACCCTAAAAGAGCTATAGGATGTGACAAAATGGCAGAGAGCAATATGCATACCCGAATAGAAAGCAGTGCAAACGCTGTATACAAACATATTAAAAAGCTTCAAACCAGAAACGGACGCACAAAGTGCAATCAGTATCTTGCTGAGGGAAGCCGTCTTGTGGCTGATGCCATTGCAAACGGTGCCGACATAGAATACATATTAATCAGCGAGAGTTATAATATGGAGTTTGACAGCAAAAACATAAAAGTGTACGAGCTTTCCGAAAAGCTGTTTGACTCGCTGAAGCTCACCGTTAACTCGCAAGGGGTAATGGCGGTTGTTAACTATAAGGTCATTCCGGCATCTTCAATCGATAAAGAAAAAACGCAAACCATAGTCTACCTTGACCGTATAACCGACCCCGGCAATATGGGCACTATTATCCGTTCCTGCGATGCACTCGGGGCAGATGCTGTTGTGCTTTCTAAGGGTTGTGTCGATTTGTATAATCCAAAGGTGGTTCGATCAACCATGGCGAGCCTTTTGAATGTGCCTGTGTTTTTTGACGATAACCCCGAAGAAACGCTCACAGAGCTTAAGGAAGCAGGATTTGGAATTGCAGGCACATTCCCCACTGATGCAAAAGCTTGTCATACCGTTGACTATAACCGCAAATTTGTGCTTGTTATGGGTAACGAAGCCAACGGGATTGGCGAAGACATTTGCAAACTTTGCACGGAGAGAATAACCATTCCGATGCTTGGAAGAGCAGAATCATTAAACGTTGCAACAGCGCTTACTGTGATGCTGTATGAAATAATGAGAGGAAAAATCATAAATCAGACAATAAACAGAGGTGATAAATAATGGGAGAATTTTTTTCTGCACTTTTTAACAATCTGAAAATATTACGCATAAGAGATTTTATAGACGTTGCAATAGTTGCATATGTTATCTACAAAGGCATAAAGCTTATCAAAGAAACCAGAGCCTCTCAGCTCATAAAAGGCATATTTATTCTTGTTGCCTTTATGTATATTTCGGGGGTTCTGCAGTTTAATACCATTAACTTTATTCTTGAAAACACCCTCCAGATAGGTCTTATTGCCATTCTGATTGTTTTTCAGCCCGAACTCAGACGAGCTCTCGAAAAAGTTGGTAACACTTCAATCAGTAAAATTATAAAAATTAATGATGATGCTCCCGAAAGTGATATTGACGATGTTTTTACCGCAGTGTCCAAGCTTGCCAAAACAAAAACCGGTGCACTGATTCTCATTGAGAGAAACACCAAGCTCGGCGACATAATGGCAAGTGGCACTATTGTTGATTCTCACATATCTGAAGCATTGCTCGTTAATCTTTTTGTCCCCAACACTCCACTCCACGATGGTGCTGTTGTTATAGGTGATAACCGCATCAAAGCGGCTGCGTGCTTCTTGCCACTCACCGAAAATACCAGCTTTTCAAAAGAGCTTGGCACCCGTCACCGTGCCGCAATAGGTGTGTCGGAGGTTGCCGATTGTATCGCAATTGTTGTTTCTGAAGAAACAGGCACCATTTCTATGGCACTCAACGGTAACATTAAAAGGGACTACACTCCGGCAACACTAAAGCGTGAAGTTGCCGAAATTCTCGAAAGCGACAAACCCTCT
Source organism: Oscillospiraceae bacterium (assembly GCA_015068985.1). Lineage (GTDB taxonomy): Bacteria > Bacillota > Clostridia > UMGS1810 > UMGS1810 > RGIG1828. The sequence goes on along the minus strand of SVJL01000011.1, from coordinate 18,354 downwards.
GAGGGCAAGAAAAAGAGTAAGAGAGAAAAAATATTCCCCTGGGTGGTGAATAAAAAATGAAAAACTTTTTGAAATCGAACACTTTCTATGGAATAATGTCTGTTGTTATAGCCATACTTTTGTGGGCATATGTTGCCTATGAGGTTAACCCGTCATATGAGATGTGGGTTGAAGAAGTTCCCGTTAAATGCGTTAATGTGAGCGACCTTTTCACTGAGGGTTCTCTCGACATAAACGGAAATAACAAGGCATTGCTAACAGGCGACACAACTGTTGCCATTAAAATCAAGGGTAAGAGAAATGCGGTGTCGGCGGTTAACAAAAACAACATTTCATGCATCCTCGATATGATAAGTGTGACACAGGCAGGCTCTTATAGCCTCAAGCCAAATGTGGAAATCGACAACAGCGGTGTTGATGTTGTATCATTTCGTCCCGGAAGCATAAAGTTTAATGTAGAAAATATCCGCCAGAAAGATATTCAGATTGAACTTAAAGAAACCGGCACTCTTCCTCAGGGCTTTACAATAGCAGGTGTTCAAAACAAAAATACAAAGGTTAAGATAACCGGTGTTGATTCTGTTATTGAAAATGTTATATCTGCCAGAGTTGTTCTCGACTATTCTTCGCTTCAGACAACCGACATTGAAAAAAGCTTAAAAATTGAATTTTTGGATGCTGCAGGCAATGCCGTAGCGGCAGATAAATTCAGCAAAAGCGTTGAATACAGCAAGGTGACCTTCAAGCTTTTCACCGAAAGAGAAGTAACAGTTATTCTTGCACCAAAATATCTTGACGAAGTCAAGAAAAACTATGCCGGTATTCCCGTAAAGCTCAGCGTGGCAGGCGATAAGAATGTGAATGATAATGGCGGAATCAAAATGCAGGTTAAGCTCAAAGGCACCGCCACTGCTCTCGAAAAATACACCGACACTGAAATGACGGTATACACAGAACCAATAGACGTCAGAAACATATATGGTGAGCTATTGTTTGAGAATGTGTCTGCAGCTCCGTTATCAAACGATGTTGAGTATGTTTCGGTTCCGATTGTAGATATTAAAGCCTCTCTTGAGGGTGACGAATAAAAAGGAGAACCAATATGTCAGGTTTATATGATAAATATTCTGCTAAGGCTGTTGTAAATACTGAACTCACTGCTCGTGTTGCGTTTCTTTTCGGAAAGGCGTTGGCAAGAACGCTTTTCAATCATCTCGGCTGTGCAGCAAAAATTCTTATTATGCGTGACACAAGAGCTTCGGGCGAAATGCTTGAGTCGGCACTTTCTGCCGGAGTTTGTGCTGTGGGAGGGAACTGTGTCAATCTTGGGGTTATGCCCGTAACCGCAATTTCTTATCTCACTGCAAAATATAAGATGGATGCAGCTGTTATGATTGGAGCATCAAGCGAAAGTGCTCAATATAACGGCATAAGATTTTTTGATTCTGCAGGTCATCCGCTGAATGATTACTTGATTGAAGAAATAAAAAATGTTGCAACAGGTGATGAGAGTAATATTCTGCTTGCCGATGCAATGAACATTGGAAGAATAAGAAGAACTCACACAGGTCTCAGAGATTATGTTGACCACGTGAAGTCAACAGCCTCTGTATCTCTTGGAGGACTCAAAATTGCCATAGACAGCTCCAATGGTTCTGCATCTGAGTGTTCAAAGCTTATTTTCTCTGAGCTTGGTGCCGATGTTGAAACAATGTGCAACCGCCCAACGGGATTTAACGTTAACGACAATTGCGGAATGCAGTGTATGAATAATCTGAAGCAGTTTGTAGTATCTCACAAATGCCACGTGGGCATAGTATACTCCGGTGATGGCAGTGATTTTGCGATTATTGACAAAAACGGCAATGAGTTTTTTGTAGAGAAAACTGAGGAAGATGCAATTGAGGGTTCGGTTAAATATGTGTGTTCATATGCAGTTGGCAGTAAATAACTAAGAAAGGTAACTTCAAATGACAAAGAAAGAAACAATTATTGCCATCAGAGATATTTTTGATAAAGTGTATGCTGATGCAAAGTGTTCACTCGACTTTGGCACGTCTCATCAGCTTCTTGTTGCTGTCCAGCTTTCAGCTCAGTGTACTGATGCAAGAGTAAACACAGTAACACCCGAACTTTTCAAAAAGTACAGGTCGGTTTATGAATTTGCTGCAGCAAATGAGGACGAGCTGTGCGAAATTATACGCCCCTGCGGCTTTTTTAAAACAAAAGGCAAAAACATAATTGCCTCATCAAAGCGTATTTGTGAGGTTTATGGCGGCAATGTACCCGACACGATGGAAGATTTGCTTTCTCTTGCAGGCGTTGGCAGAAAAACCGCAAACCTGATTTTAGGAGATGTGTATGGCAAGCCGTCACTTGTTATCGACACTCACGCAATCCGTCTTTCCAATCGCATAGGCCTTGTTGCCAGCAAGGATCCGGTCAAGATAGAATTTGCTCTTGCCAAAATTGTCCCCTCCGATTATCAGACGCGTTTTTGCCATCAACTGGTGTATCACGGCAGGGCAGTGTGCAATGCAGCAAAGCCTGCGTGCTCAAACTGCCCCATATCTCATCTGTGCAAAAAGAAAAATGTTAAAAAATCAGTTTGAGTTCATTAAGACTTTTGAAGGAATGAATAAATTGAATAATCGAATTATTAATTTAATTAAGCGAATGGAAGCTTCGGGAATAGATAATATTCTCATAACCGATCCTAAAAATATGCATTACTACAGTTGTTTTTACAACGGCGAAGGCTATATTGTTGCAGGAAAATCAGGGTTTTTTGTTGTTACCGATTCCCGCTACACCGAATATGCAACATCTGTGTGCGAAGGCTTTGATGTGTGCGATATTTCGTCCCATAAGCTTACAGACTTTGTTCCCGCTTCTCAAAACCTTGGCTTTGAAGACAAAAGCATATCATATTCTCAATATGTGTGGGCATCGTCGGCAGTGAAAGATGTTTTGCCAATAGGCAATATGGCACTTGAACTCCGCCAAATCAAAGATTCGGTTGAGCTATCATGCATAGAAAGAGCTGCCGCAATTGCCGACGGAGCTTTTTCGTATATTTGCTCTGTTATGCGTCCCGGTATGACCGAAAAGCAGGTTGCTGCCGAGATTGATTGCTATATGAAAAAAAACGGTGCCGACGATATTGCTTTCTCCACTATTGCCGCAGCCGGAGAAAGGGGAAGTCTGCCTCATGCAATTCCAACTGACCGCCCGCTAAAAGAGGGTGACCTGGTTGTTATGGACTATGGATGCATTATAGACGGCTATGCCAGCGATATGACACGAACTGTGGCTGTTGGCGATGTTTCGGAAGAATGTGAAAAAATATATTACACAGTGCTTGAGGCACAACAGAAAGCTTTGTCAGAAATTAAAGCGGGAAAGATTGCCTGCGAAATCGACAAATGTGCAAGAGATTTAATAAACGTCAGCTACAATGGCCGCTTTGGTCACGCTCTTGGCCACAGTGTCGGACTCGATATTCACGAATCGCCGAACCTGTCTCCCAAAAACAATAAGCCACTTGCTTGCGGCAATGTTGTGACTGTTGAACCGGGTATATATGTTCCCGGACTTTGCGGTGTGAGAATAGAAGATTTGGTTGCGGTAACCAAAGATGGGATAATAAACTTTACCAAATCCGACAAAGAACTGGTTATAGTTAAGTAAAATCAACCTAAATTTAATATATTTGCCATAAATTGATAAAAAACTCTTGCAATATTGCTTGTACTAAGTTATAATAATACTATATATGAATTAAAATTTGGAGGTATAATTATGATATCAGCAGGTGAATTCAGAAACGGTGTTACATTCGAACTGGAAGGCAACGTATTTCAGATTGTAGAATTTCAGCACGTTAAACCCGGTAAAGGTGCAGCATTCGTTAGAACCAAATTAAAAAATGTTATTACCGGCGGTGTTGTTGAAAAAACTTTCAGACCCACCGAAAAAATGCCTAAAGCTCACATAGAAAGAAAAGACTACGAATATCTTTACAACGATGGCGATCTTTATTATTTCATGGATCAGGAAAGCTACGAGCAGATGCCTCTTAACGCAGAACAGCTCGGCGACTCCCTCAAATTTGTTAAAGAAAATATGGTAGTTAAAGTTCTTTCCTACAAAGGCAATGTATTTGGTGTTGAACCCCCCACCTTTGTTGAGCTTGAAGTTACCGAAACCGAACCCGGCTTCAAAGGTGACACTTCAACAGGTGCAACCAAACCCTGCACACTTGAAACAGGTGCAACAATTATGGTTCCTCTCTTTGTTGATCAGGGCGATATGATCAGAGTAGACACCAGAACCGGCGAATATATGGAAAGAGTTTAATCATAGCTGTTAGTTGTACGAGCTGTGCTTAGCTTCTTTCGTAAATTGAAAGGAATGTAATAATTATGGAAAATGTATCAAATCAGCTTTCCTATCTCAAAGGTCTTATAGACGGTATCAAGGTTGATCCCGAATCTGACTATGGCAGAATTTTCGAGGGCATTATCAATGTTCTTGATGAAATAAACGATTCTATAGACGATATTGCTCAGTATCAGGACGAGCTCGCAGATCAGATTGATCTTATAGACGAAGATCTTGCTGTTATCGAAGAAGAGCTTTCTGATGAGGACGACTTCGACGATGACGACGATTTTGAATATTACGAAATTGATTGTCCCAAATGTGGAGCAACAGTTTGTCTTGACGAAGACTTTTTCGACACTGACAGACCGGTTACCTGCCCCGAGTGTGGCGAAGAGTTCGATATAGAATTTGACTGCGACGGCGACTGTGAAGGTTGCGACGCTTGCGAATAATAACTGCAAAATCAAAGAGCTGAGGTTTTGACCTCAGCTCTTTTTTGGTAATATAAATTATTGAGTTATGACTTGATTTTAAGAATGTTGAGCATAGCTTTTGCAGCCATCTGCTGAGCTTTTTTCTTGTTAGAACCGGTTCCGTCAGCAAAGCGTCCGTCTTCAATCGAAACTCTTGATTCAAATGTTTTGCTATGATCAGGACCGCTTTCACCAAGCAGGGTGTAGGTGGGCACAAAGCCTTTACTTTGGCAGAATTCCTGCAAGCGTGATTTGTAATCGGTTTCTTTTCCTTTGTGTTCAACAGCTTCAATTATGCTTTCTTCAAGCCAACTCAGCACATATGACTTTGCCGTTTCAAATCCGGCATCCAGATAGATTGCCGCAATGACAGACTCCATCGCATCTGAGGTTACTGACGGCTTAAAGCTTCCGCCCGAAAGCAGCTCGCCCTTTCCCATATACAAAAACTCACCCAGCTTTAAAGTTGATGCAAGCTTTGCCAGTGAATCCTCGCACACAACCGATGCACGGATTTTGGAAAGCACACCTTCAGGCAGGTTTTTGTAGTTCCTGTATAGATAGTCACTAACCGACAAACCAAGCACTGAGTCTCCCAAAAATTCCATACGCTCGTTTGAGCCCCCGGGATTGTTTTTGTGCTCGTTAATGTAGGACGTATGAGTAAGAGCATTTTGCAGATAAGCTATATTTTTAAATTTATAACCGAGAATTTTTTCAAACACGCCAAGTTCTGGCATTTAATCACCACCGTAAGCAGTTGCGAGTATTTTAACGATGCAGTGGCGTAAAAACACGCACCCAAAACGGGTTCGGATATTAACGCAACTGCTTAGCCAAGCGCTTAATCAATTAAAGATTTTCAGCATTAGCTTTTATGTATTCAACAACATCGCCCACGGTGCTAACATTTTCTGCTTCATCTTCGGGGATTTCGAGATCAAATTCTGTTTCGAGAGCCATAATGAGCTCAACAACATCGAGAGAATCTGCTCCGAGCTCTTCAATAAACGAAGAATTCATTGTTATAGAATCTGCGTCAACTCCGAGCTGATTTGCAATAATATCTTTAACTTTTTCAAATACCATTTTTTATACCTCTTTCTTTATTTTAAAAAATACATATATATAATATTACATATGCTTGCTTTAGTCAATATATTTTTTCATAAATTACCAAATTTTTTATCCAAGAAAAATTGTGATGAATATTCCGCAAAGAATAATTGATGCACAAAGCAGCTTGAACATAATATTTTTTTCTTTAAAGAAAATCCATCCCGTGAGCACAGTTATCAGAACAGACGACTGTTTTATAACCGTCATAACGGTTACCTCGCTCTCGGGTGCGGCATTTGCCGCAAAAAGCATTCTGTCACCAACAACCAGCGACAAGCTCATAAGAGGAATCCAGTAGTTGCCTTTAAGCGACGACAGTCTTATTCTTTCCTTTTTTACAATTATTATAGCTCCGTATAAAACAAGTAAAAACAGCATAAACCAGAACTGAAGCTGATCCGGCTTCATATCGTTCATAAGCACCTTATCCATAGTGCCCGACACAGAGTTGAGAATACAGTTTATGAGTGCTGCCGCAACAATAGAAACTCTTGCTTTTCCGCTTGGTGAGTCGGCTTTTCGGTTAACAAGCATCAGACCAATAATAACCAAAATCACGCCAACCGCTTTCCACACGGTCATACTTTCGCCAAGCACAACCACTCCAAGCAGAGTAGAGAATATCATTCGTGACAAATCTATTATCCCAAAAAGACTCACGCTCATATTCTTTAGTGCAATGTAGGCAAATATCCACGCACTGCACACAACCATTGCCTTAATAAAGCTGTAAAAAATAAAAATTGGCGGAGTGGTCAGAGCATTTTGCGAAAAAGGGATAATGAGAATAAATCCGATAAGTGAATAGAAAAATAAAATTTCATCCGATGTGCTTTTTTTCAGAGCGGCTTTTTTCATCCCGTCTCTGGAGCCTTTCAAAAATGAATACACAAAAATGTATACTATCCATAAATACTGCATTTTAAAATCCTTACTTCAATAGTTTTGATATATCTTTTGCCGAAACCTCATCTGCCACACACACTGCAACCATGCAATCTTTTCGCACAATTACTGGGTGATTAAGCTTTTCCATTTCGGCGGGAATGTAGTTTTCAAAATCTTTCTTTCTTCGTTCAACACGCTCTCGGGCAAGCTTTTCTATCTTTTTAGCTTCCTTTTCGCTTGTTGCTTCAAAAACGGCTACCTCTTCGGCAGTTGCACCGCTTCCAAGATACAAAGATGCCGAATACACTTTCGATGGGTCAATTTTGTAGGTCGATATAACCATGCTGTCGGCAACTTGTATCAAAGTGTCTTTGAATGCAACTTTATCAAGAATTTTTTTGCCAATGGCGTTTGTGTCAATCTTGCCGCCCTCTTTAAAGGTTTTCTTTTTGTCGGTATTGATTTTTTTAACGCCTTTTTCCGGCACGGCGTGTTCCCTTAAATACTGTGCAAACTCTCTGTATTTAACGGGGCCAAGGTGAATGCCGTCGCTTCCGATGTTGTCGGGCAAAAATCCGTCTTCACCTTCAAAATATGAGTGAACATCCACGTAATAACACTGTTTTTCTTTTGCCATTTTCAATAGTGCTTCATTGTATATTGTGATACGGTCGTTTTTGATTCCGGTTGTTTCGGAGGTGTTTTTTGTTACCGGCAGTATAGATTCTATATATATTATGACATTGGGGAATTTATTTCTTACTTTGTCAATAAAGTCAGAATATCTGGCGATAAACTCATCCATTTCATTAAATGCCACCTCGTTTGTTCCGAGCATAATGTATAGCTTGCCAAGGCTGTTTCTGTCCTTTATTGATTGCAGAGTTGTTTTGCCGTTTGGCAGTGCGTCACTTTCAAGAATCTTGGTGTTGAGCCCGCCCATACACAAAAACTCTGAACCGAATCCCGAAAAATACTGGATGCCAATTGTGAGCGAATCACCCACAAATACTGCATCATCAAAATATGTGTTGTCAACAGTGTCGAGCTTTGGCACAATTCCGTAGCTCACATCGGGCACTGCAGTGAAGGCAGAGGTCTTTGAAAATTCGGTGATTTTTTGGAGATTGGTGTCGGTCATAAATGTGCTCTGATTATATAATATGAGCACGTCTTTAATGTTGTTGTCATACAAATACTCAAACACGTCTCCATTGTAATATCTTAAGTCGAGCATACAAATTTCGCTGTAGTGATTAACCAAAAACGGAACAATGGAATGTGCATACGAGTCCTTTATGATTGCACATTTCTTATCTGTGGGGCAGTCGGTTTTTATTTCGGTGATTGCATGGTTGCCGTCAAGATAGAATGCGTATTTGTCTTTTGTTTTCAAGTGGTCAGGAAAATAAATTGTGTCGGCAGTTTTGGAATCGGAAACAAAGTTGACAGAGCAGTTTGCACCCCCTGCAAGAACATACTGATATATGGAGTCTTTTTTTGTTGGCGCAAAGCCCGAATTTGACCATGCTGTACCGCAAAAATCATCTGCCACCTCATTTACGGTAAAGCTCTCCTGACTAATTGGTTCGTATCCCATATGCTGCCCCAGTGCCGAATATGTTATGTAGCTTCCAAGGGCGGTCTGGTGATGGTCGCTTCGATAGTAGAGATATTCGTCACTGTGTGCCGAAAGCTGCGGTGCAACATCGGCAATGCTGATGTTTTTTGCATATTTTGTCAGCTGTGCCTGTAGCTTTTCGTAGCTGTTGGTGTAGGCATAGGAGGGCAATTTGTCTTTCATAATTTCGTAAGATGTGGGCACAACGGCAAGCGTCACGTTATATCGTCCAACCTGCGCCAGAGTGTTGATTGCCTCCACGTTTGGGATAATGTTTTCTTCTGTTAGCTCAGAGGTGTTTTCAATAAGATAGCCGTCTTTGCCAACGAGAATCCCGTGGTTTTCTTCTTTGCCGCTTAAAAGCTCATACCGTCTTTTAGACGCCACAAAGCTGTTTCTGAACACAAACTGGTCAGAAATGTAGCTCTCAAAATCCTTCATGAATTTCCCGCTTGTCAACGAGCTTAAGCTAAGCTTCGGGAACTGTGCCAATGCACGGTTTTCCTTTTCGGAAAGGCGGGAAGAAGGAGTCAGAATATTCAATGCAAGAAATAAAATAAGAAACGCCGGCACCAGAAGGCACGATAGCTTTTTGGTGTTTTCTTTTTTCGTTATAAGGGAAAATATAAGCTTTGTTTTTTGCCACCGGTTGCCGGATGCTGCATTTTTAAGCTCCGACATATCGGGCAAAAGCTCTTTTATGGATGTTATAATTTCATCATCGTCTTCATCTGTGCAAGTGGGTTTCGGGGATGAAGGTTTTGTTTTTTCTTCATCAGGCTTTGATGCAAGAGCAATGCCCTGATTCAAAAAGTCCTGAAAGAGTTCCTTTTCCCGTCGTTCCAAATCCTCAAATTTATAATCTTTATTCATCAGTAAAGCTCCTCATATCAGAATCTGAAATACAAAAACGGATTATATGTGTCGTCAACAAGGTACGCCACGCACACAACAAGCAACACAAATGCCATTAAAGGTCTTATCCAGTGAAGTTTGCCGCTTGTGTATTTCATAAAAATCTGTTTTGTTTTTGGTGTGCATCCGACCACAGCTGCCAGCAGCACAAGCCAATAGGAAAATAGTCTGAATAAAAACACGCTGTCGCCAAAGCCGATGTTGAAAATGTTTATCATAGAGCCAATATATGAGAACGCACTTGCAAAATTTGTTGATGCAAAAAACACCCAGCCAACAATAACAATTGCCATGGTGTATATTGTTCTCACAAACCCCGGCAGCTTTTCGAGCTTTTTTAACAAAAATTGTTTTTCAACAATAAGCAACACACCGTAATATATGCCCCAGGCAACAAAATTCATGCTTGCTCCGTGCCAAAGGCCGGTTAGCATCCACACGGTGAAAATGTTTAAATATATTCTTAGCTTTGCTTTTTTTGCAGGAGTCAGCACAAGCTTTCCCCAGCGTGTTGTGGTTTTGTAGTCTGTTTCATAAATGTGACTTCCGCCAAGCGGGATATACACATACTCTTTAAACCAACTGCTGAGGCTTATGTGCCATCTTCTCCAGAATTCGGTTATGCTTTTAGATATGTAGGGATAGTTAAAGTTTTCGCAAAACTTAAATCCAAACATCCTTCCAAGCCCGATTGCCATATCTGAATAACCCGAAAAGTCGTAATATATCTGAATTGTGTATGCAATAATTCCAAGCCACGCACTAAGCATAGAGCGGCCGGAGGTTGCTGCCGAAAGCTCCCATAGCTGACCGGCATTGTTTGCAATCAGCACTTTTTTTGCAAGGCCGACGCAAAATCTTTGAACTCCGTCGGAAAACATACCAATTTTTTGTGGGTGATTGTTGAGCTGAGCGGCAATGTCGTCGTATCTTACAATGGGGCCTGCAATAAGCTGAGGGAAAAACGACAAATACAATCCGAACGCAACAAAGCTTTTCTGAACCTTTGTTTTGCCTCTGAACACATCTATGCAATAAGATAAAGCCTGAAACGTGTAGAACGAAATACCTATGGGCAGAGCAAGCTTTAAAAGAGGAAAATTTGTGCGTATAACGGAGTTGACACCTGATATAAAAAAGTTGCTGTATTTGAATATAACCAGCAGTCCCAGATTGACAACGCAGTTAAAAGCAATAACAGCACGGCTTTTGTGTTTGTCGATAACAAAACCAAAAAAATAGTTAAAGCATACCGAAAACAGCATCAAAAGCACATACATCGGCTCGCCCCAAGCATAAAAAAACAAGCTTACAACAAAAAGCATAACATTTTTGTGCTTTTCGGGCAAAAAATGATATATTAAAAGAACCGGTGCCAAAAAATAAAACAAAAACAGTAAGCTTGAAAATACCATTTTCAGGCGGCCTCCCATAACAAAAAATAGCTTGTGGATTTTTGCTTTATCCACAAGCTATATTCTAACATAATATGACATAAAAGTCCATAAAAAAATAGTTACAAAAGTATTAAACAGATTTTATAACAAATTTAGACACATGAGCCGATTCGCAGGCGACAGGGCATTCACTCAAAGCATCTTTTGCACTGCGTTCCGACTCAAAAATCCCAAACACAGTGGGCCCTGAGCCGCTCATCATTGCAAATTCCGCCCCTTTATCTTTCAGATATTGTTTTATCCTGCCGATCTCAGGATATTCCTCTCCCGTAACATACTCAAAGGAGTTGCCGCAAAGGGCATATAATTCCTCCATATTTCCGGCTTCAATTGCATCCACTGCCTTTTGAATGTTGAGGTGAGGATAGTTGGCAGTGTCAATCTTGTGATAGGCCTCTCCGGTGGAGATGTTGATGTTTGGTTTTATGAGCACAAGCCACTTTTCTTTTTTTGCACAAACGGGCGTTAGCACTTCGCCGATTCCTCTTGCCCGTGCTGTTGCGCCAATAATGCAAAATGGCACATCGGCTCCGAGCTTTAAGCCAAGCTTTTTCAGCATTTCTGTGTTTGCCGGAAAGCCGCAAAGCTCGTTCAGCCCCTTTAGCACCGCCGCCGCATCCGCACTGCCGCCGCCAAGACCTGCACAAACAGGAATGTTTTTAAAGAGTTTTATTTTGCAGCCTTTTTCGGGGGCAAATTCATTCAAAAAAAGCTTTGCAGCCTTATAGGCTATGTTGCTTTCTGCATTTCCAAGGTCGCTTCGGTCACATTCAAGGCATATACTGCCGGAATCGCTTAGCTCAATTTCAAGCTTGTCGCACAGGTCAATCTCCTGCATTATCATATCTGTTTCGTGATATCCGTCATCTCTCAGGCCCACAACGTCGAGGGCGAGATTTATTTTTGCATTTGCATATATTATCATAGTAGCCTCCATAAACTATGGTGTGTTTGCTGACTATATATTACCATATCAAAGCCACCTTAGTCAATGGCTATGAAAATATCCGATACACGCAATACAAAAGCACGCCCGAAACAAGAACAAGCATCACATTTAAAACATAGTTCTTTTTCCCTTTGTATTTGCAGATTATTTCGTTCCTCCTTCGGGATACATAGTCAGAAATCACCCTTTCGGCCTGATAAACAATATCCTCCGAGTTCATTTTTCTTGGTTTAAACACTCCTTTTAAAATGTCGAGCATTCCGCTCTTTTTTTCAGGCATAATATTGCTCCTTCGCTGTTTTAATACAGATATTATACTCCGCATTTTAGCAAATTATACCTTTGTTTTGGATATATATGCCGCAACAACCGTCATATCATCACACACGTTTCTGTTCGAAATTCTTGTTGCTCTCTCCAGCAGTTTTCCGGCTATAATCTGGGGATTGGTGCTTTCAAGTCGCAATAGCTCATTTTCAATCCATCTCTCATATGAGGGGTTTTTCAGCTCTATGTCGGCAATACCGTCCGACATCAGAATAACAACTGTGTCCGAATCAATTGGAAGCATATGTTTTCCTGCTTTTGCCTCTCTCACAATTCCCGCAGGTAGGCTGCTGTCTTTAATCTGAGCAATTTTACCGTCTCTTTTTATGTAGGCCGATGCGGCACCAAGCTTTGTAAAGCCGAGTGTTGCCTCACTAAGGTCAATGTCGCATATGTCGATTGTTGCAAAGGTATCACGTTCTCCTTTAAGAAGCAGGCTGGAGTTAATCAGTTTAACTGCAGTGTCGCACTCAATTCCCGACTCCAAAAATTTCTCCAAAAGACTGATTGTTGTTTTGCTCTCCTGAGCCGCCTGCTCGCCGCTTCCCATTCCGTCAGAAAGAGCCATAACCATTCTGTTTTTGCCTGTGTATATAACGTTGAAGCTGTCACCGCAAACACTTTCACCGCTTTTGGCTCTGGTTGCATAACCAAAGCTTGCACTGTAGCCGCATTGTGGCGAGTATGCAAGCCATACCTCGCTGCCGTCTCTTTTGCTGCCTGCAAATTCATATTTGCTCTGCAAAACGAGTTCAATTGCACCCTCAGCATCTCTGCGAGAGCTTTTGGATATGTGACGCTCGTCAAATATGACGGTGATTTCAATGTCTTCGTGCTCATTTTTCTCGGCAACAATTTCTTTGGTAACAATCCCATGTGCATCAAGCTCACTGCGTATTTTTTCTTCAATTATTCCATCCCTTACCACGGGATCTTTGTTCCATTCTTTTTTCAGTGCAACCGATATGGCATCAAGCTGCTGCGAAATCAGCCGTCGGTATTCATTGGTTTTGAATAGCCATTGTTTTTCTGTTTTTATAATTTCGGCACAGCTAAGTGCAGCTTGAGTAAAGCTGTCGCACCTGTGACAAATCTTTTTTAGCTCGTCGGGCAGAACCGGACGTTCTCTGCCGCCTTTTCCGTTTTGACAAAAAGCTTCTATTGCCTTTATTGCTTCGCCGTTTTCTTTAAAACACGATTCTTTGTTTTTACAATTTGTGCACACCCTTTCACACACAGTGCTTGCTGTAAGCCGCACATATGTTTTGCCTATGTTTTTTTCCTTGGCTGTTTTGTCATATATGCGGGCAAGGCTTTCTATGGAGTCTGCAATTTTTCTGAGCCCCTTGCCGTTGTGGGGGCGGTGAGTGTATGCATTGCCACTCTGCGGCTCTGCAATGCGGGAAAATTGTGAAACATATTCAACAATTTTTTGAGGCACCACTGCAAATGCCACTGCCGCCACCATACTGTCATATATGCTCATAACAGCATTTTCTGCTTCTGCCAAAAACAAGGCAGCCATTGAGTTTGCAATGGTAAAACCGAGCACAATTCCCGTTTTCCCATACTTTTTAAATGCCAGTGCAAGCAAAGCACCAAATGCATATGTGCCCATAATGTCATCACGTCCCTGCTGGCTCATGCTTCCAATAACTCCCAGAATCACCGCAAGAGTCAGGGCAGACGATTTTGGGCACGAAAAACACATTATGTATATTGTCAGTATCGACACAACCGACGTGGCAGAAAGCCCTGCAATCTGCGGAAGAGACTGCAGGCTCAGAATTGCCAGTGCCACAAACACAAACGCACATATGTTTTCTGTTTCAGAATAGAAAGTTCTTTTTTTCACATTTACAATTGCCCCGAACCCATAGGTAAAAACCCCAACCCCAACACCCATAAATATGGCTTCAAGCATCAAGGCAAGAATATCAAAGGCAACAAAAGACGACAGCACAAACCGCACCGCTCCCACAATCAGATAAACAACCGCAGTTATTACCGATTTTAAAGCAGTTCCGATTTTGTCGGAGTCCAAAAGAGCAAACACAATGCTTACTGCCGTGAGTGCAAGAGCATAATTCCAAAGTCTTGTTTGTTTTGAAGCAATAATTCCAATGAGTGATGAAATAAAACATAAAATCCAGTTGTCTTTTGAAAAAACAGATGAATAAAAAGCTATCCCGAATGGCGACATTGAAGAAAAAATTCCCGAAAACTGCATTGCAAAGCATATAAGTGCTTTTGCAATTCCGTATGTATCAAATTTAAAAATAATTTTTTCTTCACCGATGTTTTGCTTTTTTGTAACAACAAAGCCCGATTGTGTATTGTTTGTTTTGTCCATAGCCATACCTCCAAACAAAGTTTCTGCTTTTTATTATAAGGCTTGTGGCAAACAAAAAATGTAGTTTTTTGCACTTTCTTCAAAACGGATTTGCGACAAAATGACCTTTCAAGCTTTCCGGTGCGACATCAACCATCAAACGAAACCCAAAAATTCTTCGGGAAATGACAGCCTTCATTTAATTGTGTCGACCTTTTTTTCAGCAATATTCTGTTCTGGGTTTAAATATATTGCTAAAAAATAATATTTGGACATTCACAAATCAAAAAGCACCCTCATATAATAGAAACACCTATTATTTTTGGGGGTGCTTTTTTGCATATTTTCTTATCGTGGCTGTTTTCTCTGCTTGGAAGCGGAGTGTTTATGGCATCCTACGTAACCGGCTCTTCCTCTTTTTTAAAACCGCTTTCCACTGAGGACGAAGCAAAATACATACGTGACTTTCAAAACGGAGATGCGGAAGCAAAAAACAAGCTCATAGAACACAATCTCCGTCTTGTTGCCCACATCGCAAAAAAATATTCGCTCAAAGGCTACGACAGTGACGATGTTATTTCCATTGGCACAATCGGACTCATAAAGGCTATCGACTCGTTTAAAACCGGCAAAGGAACCCACCTTGCCACCTATGCTGCCCGTTGCATAGAAAATGAAATCCTTATGACCGTTCGCTCCGGCAAAAAAAATCAGGGCGAGGTTTTGCTTCAGGACCCCATTGGCAAAGATAAAGACGGCAAAGAAATAACCCTCATCGATAAGCTAAGCAACGACGAAGAAAGCGTATTTGACGAAGTGAACGTCAAATTTCGCATAAGCGAGCTTTATCGTGCGATGAAATCTGTTCTCACAGGGCGGGAACGCAGTGTTCTGGAGCTTCGCTACGGCATAGCCGGTCGTGATGCCCTGACTCAACGTGAAATATCTCATATGCTCGGCATTTCACGTTCCTATGTATAGGACCTCGCTTAATGTAAGTGATGCCGTCAAGACCTTGAAAATACTGGGTTCCAAGGCTTGTGTAGTATTAAAATTAATAACAATCATTCGTCTGAAAGAGCATTGAATTCACCTTTACAGGAAGAAATGAATTTGTACTTGGAAAGTGCGAGAAAAAGTTTAAAGCAGGAGATGAGTTATCTGTATATTCGGATAACCCTGCAATGGCTGTTGTAAAAAAAGGCAATTACGGAAGAATTGTCATTGCTTATGATGATATTAAATCTCTTGAATATTTTGGCAAACAGCTTGATGCATATTATAAAATCGATGGGGAAACATTTGATGAAATTTGTGCTGATGCCCTTGTAAACTTCGATTTAATAAAAGAAAAATGTAAAATTTTTAATGATAAGCTTAAAAATATGGCAAGAAAAATAAGCGATAAATATGAAGATATTATTTCACTTTCGTACAGACAGGCTATTGCAGCACACAAGCTTTGCATTGATGAAAAGGGTTTACTTTTCATAAGTAAAGAGTGTTTTTCTGATGGTTGTGCAGCAACTGTTGATGTTACATATCCCTCAATGCCTTTGTTTTTATTATTAAATCCAGAGCTTGTCATCGGTATGCTAAGACCAATATTTGAATATGCAGATATGGATTTATGGAATTTTGAATTTGCACCGCACGATGTTGGAATTTATCCGATACTTGACAAACAGGCATACGGATATGAAAAGGATGATCCCCAGTGGACAATAAGCAGACAAATGCCTGTTGAAGAATGTGCAAATATGATTATTTGTGTGTATGCTGCATGTAATGCTCTTGGCAATAAAGATTACGCCTACAATAATAAAGAAATTCTTATAAAGTGGGCAGATTATCTTTTAGAGCACGGAAAGATTCCTGAAAATCAATTATGCACAGATGATTTTAACGGTCATCTTGACAAGAACTGTAATTTGAGTGTAAAAGCAATAGTTGCATTGTATGCTTGCGGAGAGCTGTTTGACATTGCCATGTATAAAGAAAAAGCTACAGAGTTTGCATTATGGTGGATAGATAATGCAAAAGAAAACGACCACTACAAGTTGGCATTTGATACAGAAAACACATGGAGTATAAAGTATAATATGGTTTGGGATAAGATATTTGGTTTTGGTCTTTTTGATGATGTGTATAAAACAGAAACCGATTTCTATATTACCAAACTTGAAAAATATGGTATACCGCTGGATTCAAGAGGAACAGTTGCAAAAAACGACTGGATTATGTGGGCTGCAGCATTATGCGAAACAACTGAAAAGCGTGACAAGATAGTGGATTCTGTTTGGAATATGATAAACGAAACAAAAACAAGAGTACCTATTACCGACCATTATGATGTCGAAACCGGCATGCAATGGAGATGGGCTGAGTATTACACATATCAGGGATTTCAGAATAGAAGCGTAGTAGGCGGATTTGCAATTTTAATGTTATAAGCTGGCTTAAAAAACTAATAGTGGATAAGGAGAATTCAAATGAATAGCTGGTTAAGAGATAAAAAAAGATGGGAAGAAATTAAGAATAATGATTCTTTTTCTCATCTTCGCAGTGTATTAAAAGAGAAATATGATGAGGTAAAGGAGTCAGAAATTCCTGTATTAAAATTTAGCTTGTTTATGGATAATATCACAACGGGCAACAGAAAAATTTTTGAAGATCCATATATTGAACGTCGTAAAATGCTTACGGTTTATACACTTATGTCTCTTATATATCCTGAAGATAGTGATAATATATCAAAATTAGAGGATATAATTTGTGCCATATTAGAGGAATATACTTGGTGTGTTCCTGTACACTTACCTGCCGATAGATTAAATTCTCCTTGTCACATAGATTTGTTTGCTGCTGAAACAGGCTTATATTTGGCAGAAATTAAATATATTTTATATGACCGCCTTTCCCCGCTTTTGGTAGAAAGAATAACTGCAGAG
The DNA here is from genome assembly GCA_015068985.1 of Oscillospiraceae bacterium. Taxonomy (GTDB): domain Bacteria; phylum Bacillota; class Clostridia; order UMGS1810; family UMGS1810; genus RGIG1828. Next base: position 936 of record SVJL01000011.1, on the reverse strand, counting down.
CTTGATAGAAGAATTGTCCGGTCGTTCAGAAATAATAGTTTTGTTTTTGAACAATATAGGTCAAATTGGGCTGCTGTGTGTGGTGGTTGTGTTGGCACAATACTTCTTTATGAAAATCCTGATGTTTATATGGAAGTTAAGCCAAGAATTGAAAAATGTATGGAGCTATATCTTTCGAGTATTGATGATGAAGGAGTATCAAGCGAGGGATTAACATACTTACAATTTGGTCTTATGTATTATCTTATCTATAATGATTCTCTTAAAAATGCAACGTATCATCGTATTGATAATACCAAAATAGAAAAACTAAAAAGAGCCGCCGGATTTATTGCAGATATGAATATGAGTCGTGATGTCAGGTATTCATTTGCTGATTCAGCCATTAAGCAATCTGCAAATGTCTGGTATATAAATTATCTTAAGAAAAATATAAATAATGAATTGCCCACCTTTTACGGAACAGAGGTATTCAGCTACAAAACTTCTGTTGCTCTAAGAAATTTTTTGATGTATGAATTCAATACTAATGGAACATCAAAAAATAAAATGTCATATTATAAAAATTTTGGGTGTGTTGTTTCAAGAAATGATACATATTCAATTGGTATTAAAGCAGGTCACAACATGGAAGAACACAATCATAACGATGTGGCATCGTTTGCACTTGTTGCAAATAACAAGCAGTTGTTGTGTGATTTGGGCACACCATTATATACGGCAGATAGTTTAAAAGTAGAAAATTATGATAAGGTCATTGAAAGGTCGTCTTTTGGTCACAATGTACCAATCATAAATGGAACACCGCAAAAATACGGAAAAGAGTTTTGCGGTGATATGAGTGTTGAAAATAACATAGTGAAAATAGACTTTGCAAAAGCCTATCCTGTTGAAATAAATAAATTAACAAAAATATTTGAATTAAAAGAAAAAGAT
>SVJL01000110.1 GCA_015068985.1 Oscillospiraceae bacterium | reverse complement strand
CGCTATATATCAGGCTTTAGAGCGTGTTCGGGACGAAGAGGCCGCAGGTTCAAATCCTGTTATCCCGACCACCTTAAACCTCAGTAACCAAGCGGTTTCTGAGGTTTTTGCTTTGTCTAGAAAAGTGCAAAAAAACGAGTTTGACCACATGTGTTTTGGCTCTAAATGTAAGACATGATCTTCTATATTTGATTCACAGTTATTTGCTAAATATATTGAATGAAAACAAAAATTGTGATATAATTTTAAAAAATGTTGAAGGAGATTTATTATGAGGTCAAGAATATCAGTGAGAAAGTTATGTTTACTTTCTTCATATGCTTGTTCAATCGTTGCTACTATATATGGTTGGAATTTTCCAATAAGTGATATTGCTTCTATTTTTAATGAGGTTTTTCCTGAAAAACGAAACTCATCACTTCAATGTGATTTTGATAAATCAGTTCAAAATGCACTAAAAAGAATAGCAAAAAGTGGAACTGTCTCTGGACATAAAAAAGTTTTTCAAGAACTTATGAACGATAAAATTGATGTCTTAAATCTAAAGGATTTAATATCTCAAACCAAAAGTATGAGAGATTTATATTACACTAATAAAGATATAAATGATATGGTGGAAACTTTTGAGAGAATTCTCAAAGAAGAAATTTCCAAACATGAACAGCTATCGGACTTTTTGTCTTTAGAAATTGGAACAATCAACTTAAAGAAGTTAGAAACAATATACGATATTATAACTGCGAACACAGATCAATTGAATAAAATAAAAAGTGTAATTGATGAATCTTATAAAATTATTGGTAAAAGTTATATTAAAATAAATACGACTTATGAAATATTGAACGTTATACAGAAAATTTTTAGAACAATATTAAGCACAACTGTATATACTTTTTCCGCTATGTTTATATTTTTGATATTTGGAATGTTATACGCCCATGGTTTTGACACAAAATTCATTGTCGCTGCACCAATAAGTTATTTCGTAGCGGACATGTTGGTATTCAAATTTAAGAATCAAAAGATTTTAATGATGTGTAAAGGATGGCTTGTTCAAGCGATTATTACAGTTTCTATTTTTGCAATGAATTTAAATGTTTCAAATCATACTCTGCTATGATGTTTCTTCTCTGATTGCCGCCATGTTGTCAGTGTTCAGTGTTGTTCAGACTAATCCCAAATATTATCGGGTTTTGTATGATTCAAATTCAATGGTGTGGATTGTTTATGATTTTCTTGCAGGTGCATATGGTAATCTTGCAACTCACATAATTTTATTTGTGTCAACTTTTTTGGCAATATTAATTCGAGACAGAAAAACCTCTCGTAATATCTAAAATTTGTGAATATAAAACAGAGGGGGTGCGGAAATTCCGCACCTTTTTGATAGTTGTATTTTGCATATTATTGTATGTTTTTTTATGTTTGAGAGGGGGTGTCTTATAGGTTTGAATCATTTATTTAGTTGCGGTTGTAATTTCACTTCTTTATTAAAATAAGCATCAAGATTTGATTTTATTATAATCTGAGGATTGATATACATTATCCTGTCAGGGCATTTCTGCTCTGACAAATATTCATAAATCACCTTTACAGCTGTGCGGCCGTGCTTTTCAAGGTCCTGAAAAACAGTGCACTGAATGATGTCTTTTTGGATATATTCAGCTATTTTGTCATATATGTCGGTAGATACAATTTTTGTTTTATACAGGTTAGCTTCGACAACACTGCAAACGGCGGGAGAATTGGCAGTAGCAACGTACATTCCGTCGATTGTGTTTACCTCACTCATAATCTTCTTTGCAAGCTGTGATGCTATCTGGTCATCATCGAGAGTTTCATATATTCCTATAATATTCAGATTACAGTTTTTTGCAAAGTCAACAAATCCGTTTGTTTTTAATTTGTGTTCGATATTATCTTTGTTTCCGACAAATAGAACAACATCTTTTTCTTCGCATCCGCTTCCTGTCAAAAATGACAGCATTTCCGCGGCGATTTTGCCTGAAAGGTATGCATCAACCTGCACACTGCAAAGGCAGTTGTCATTCATGTTCTGAGTTCCGCCAATCATAACTATGGGAATGTTTGAAAGCTTTAGCTTATCCATGATTTTTTCGAGCCCTGTGGGGAACACATCGCACAAAATTATCCCCGAAACCTTATCAGCAATGCACTGCTCAAGCATGTTGACCGTTTCGCGGTTGGAGTGGATATTATTTATAATATAATATCTGCTTTCTACATTATAATCGAGCAGACGGTCAAACTCTTTTTCAATGCCGCCTTTTAAAACATCAAAATATTCCTCCCATTCACCGGGAATAACAACGCCGATGGTAATGGGTGCTCTTGCCATACTCTGAGCAACCTTGTTCACTCTGTAGCCCAGCTCGTCGGCGGTTTTAAGAATCTTTTCTTTAAGCTCCTTGCTCACTCCGGGTTTGTTGTTCAGCGCTCTGTTTATGATAGCAGTTGAAACACCGAGAGTGTTAGAAATATCTTTCATTGTAACTCTGTTAGTTGCCATTTGCATGCTCTCCCTTTTCGATTTTTTATAATTATATCACATCTGTCTTATCATGTCAAAAAAATCGATGTAAAACGCTTGACATCAGAAAAATATTGTGATATTATGATTATGTTAAACGATTTACATCGTTCCCTAAAAATATAATTTAACAGAAAGGAATGGATTTTCATGGACAGAAATGAATTGAAAGTTAAATTTGCAGCCGGCAAAAAAGCTATCCGCAATGCGGTAGACTTCCAGCTCGGCTTCCTGCAGAAAGACGGAGGTTACATCTGGGACGGATATGTGCACGATGCATTCCACAAGCAGGCATATTCCTGGAACCTTGTTGGCAACAATGACGAAGCTCACAGAATCCTCACATGGATTCGCGACAACCGTCTGCGCCCCAACGGCTCACTCATTCTCACAGAAGATGTAAATGACACAGAAAACAATGTTGATGTTTACAAGCACGCTTGGACTTGCCAGGGTGCTCACAGACTCGGCAGATTTGATGTTTCATATCCTATCTACAATTTCCTCAAGACTCTCAAAATGCCTTGCGGCGGCTATCCTCTTCACAAGGGTATGCCCTTTGCACGCGCTATGACCACTGCATGGGTTGGTGTTACTGCACTTTACTTTAACGATATGGACGAAGCTCTCTCCTGTGCCGACTGGTGCATCAAACAGCTCGATGCTCAGCCAGACCCCAACAAATTCTTCTTTATGACAAAACCCGACGGCACACTTGCACTCGAAGCTGACGGCGCAGAGTTTATCGACAACAAAAAGCTCAAACAGTGCTATTGGGAATGCGGTTTTGCAATGATGCTTATGGACCGTCTCTATCAGATTACAAGAGATGACAAATACCTTGGCTATGCAAAACGCTATATGGAATTCCTCTTCACATGTGCTGAAGACACCTGGAGCTACTGGGGAAGCGGCAAGGCAGCACTTGGCTGTGCAATGTACTATTCATTCACAGGTGACGAACGCGCAATGGAAGCTGCAGTTAAATTCATCGACTTTGTTGTTGAAACTCAGGTTAAGATTGCCGACAAAGACGGAAAATATGCAGGCGGCTTCTGGTATGATGACGAACCCGACATTCTTCTCATTTATGTTGACCACGCAGCTTGCTTCTCAGGCTGGGTACTCGACAGCATTTCCTACATAGAAAGCAGACTTCAGACAGAAGAATAATTATATATTTTAAAAATGGAGGACAAATATGTATACAGAGCAGGAAATTAAAGAAATAAAAGAATATGCGGCGAAGCATGTGTGCACTCACTATGCAGTAAATGCCGACATCGACAAGCACCCCAAAATCTATGACAGAAGTGACGGAGTTTATGTGTATGATATCCACGGTACACGCTACCTCGACACCTTCGGCTCACTTCTCACCACAATCTGTGGTCACAACAATCAGGCAATTATGGACGCAATGAACGAACAGTTCAAAAAAATCGACTTCTTCCCCAACTTTGGTGATGACTATTGTATGCCTGCAATAGAGCTTTCAAAAAGACTCGACAAAATCATGCCTGAAGGTCTTTCAAGCTATTTCTTCGTGTCCAGTGGTTCTGAAGCAAATGATGCTGCAGTTAAAATGGCTCGTTCATATCACCTGAACCAGGGCGATACAAAGCGCTACAAAGTAATTTCAAGAAACGGCTCATATCATGGAACAACTGTTACAGCAATGTCTGCCACAGGTATTGACTATTTCAGAAAAAATTATACACCCATGGTAAATGACTTTGTTATAAGAGCAGACGGTGCAAACTGTAAGCACTGTCACCTTGGAAAGAAAAAGACAAACTGTAATATGGATTGTCTTGCATCACTGCGTCAGACCATAATTGACAATGATCCTGAAACAATTTCATGTCTTATTATGGATCCTCTCCCGGGTTCAAACTCAGGCTATCCAGTTCCCCCCGATGGTTATCTTCAGAAAGTAAAAGAAATGTGTCAAGAGTTTGGCATACTCCTTATTTTCGATGAAGTTCAGGTTGGTATTGCAAAGAGTGGCGCAATGTTTGTTTCTGAATATTTTGGTGTAACACCCGACATTCTCACAACTGCAAAATCTCTCACCAACGGCATGATGCCCATGGGTGTTTGTGCTATGAAGCAGGAAATCATGGACAGCTTCCGCGCAAAACCGGGCAACGAATTTGTGTCAGGCAACACCTTTGGTGCTCACAACCTCGCTTGTGCAGCAGCTATTGCAACTCTCGACTACATTGAAGACAACAAGCTTGTTGACAGATGTAACGAGCTCAGCGCTTACATAAAAGAACAGATTGAAGTTCTCATGAAAAAATACAACTTCGTGTCTGGCTATGAAGGTCTTGGTCTTATGCTCTGTATTGAGCTTGCCTACACCGATGGCGATGACCTTATCCCTCTCAATCCCGACTATCATGTTGGTACATTTATC
>SVJL01000109.1 GCA_015068985.1 Oscillospiraceae bacterium | reverse complement strand
CACCTGCTCTCCGTCAGGATATTGCTTGTATGCTCGAACGAGCACTTGACGTTCCGATTATGGAACAAACCGGATTTGGTTCAAAACCGCAATACACCGTGTTTGACGGAACAAATGGCAAAGACTTTAAGACTCTTGGAAAAGAGTGGGCAAAAATCATAAAAAAATAGCACAAAAAAACTCTGTGACTTCATCACAGAGTTTTTTCAAGGAGAGGAAGGAATAGTGCAATGCGCTCTTGCTTGTCGACCGTGAGCAAAGCTCACAGTACCCGACTTCGCACCACTTCGCTGCCAAACAGTCCACCGGACTATTTGGCTTAACGCTTCGTGCCCCCTCGGTGTTCGAATCCCTTTTATTGCACAAAAAAACTCTGTGACTACATCACAGAGTTTTTTCAAGGAGAGGAAGGGATTCGAACCCTCGAAACGGTTTGTGCCGTTTACAGCATTTCCAATGCTGCGCCTTCAACCAGCTCAGCCACCTCTCCAAGCGACTTGTCTATTATATCAGCAAATCGGTAGATTGTCAAGCATTTTTTTCAAATAATCCCAAAAAATAAATTAATTTTGCCAAAATATGTTTTGTGAATCATCCATGGCAATTTGTGTCAAATTTGAACTGTCCAAATCAGTGTTGTTCATATTAACACCACATATTCTTCCGTTATTATATGTTGTGTAATAATATATGCCGTTCTTTGTGTCGCAACAAGATGAATATGCAGTATATTCGTATTTGTTTTCGGCAGTGTGGGTGCATCCTTTTTGTTGACACACCGAATTCAATATGTGAAAAAACTGGGCAATGTTTTCTGATTCGGTGTTTGCACATGCAGAATTGAATTTTGTGTAGGTTGCTTTTACAAATCTCGACATCGACGACAAATCTCCGGGGAGCCCCATTGCTCCGAGCCCATAGCTATAGGCCTCTAAAGAAAGCTTTGGAGCTAATTTATTGGTGGGATTGAATGGTGAAATATTCATATAATTATTCAAATTGAAAAGTTGAATGTCAAACCTTGGCATATTTGTTAAAACCCCAACGGAATTTTCATATATGTTTGTTTTTTCATTTTCACATTCAATAACATAAGAACTTTCGCAGTCACTTATCATCCAATGAAGAGGTGAAGACGGCATCTCTTTTGAAAAAGCATCGCTTGTGATGTTGATGTTTTTTGCCTCTTGAGCTGCCTGAGATGCGTTTTTGCACACACTGAGCAAGTATAATATTAATTCATAACTTGCAAGGTTAATAATATTATCACAATTCATTTTTTGGTTATACTTTGTGCCGGCAAATCGCAACGCAGCTATGCCAAGACCTTTTTCGTTAATGCCGTCAAACAATAGGGGATAACCGCTATCTGTTATTCCGGCACCTATTATGGAAAAATGTTTTTTTATTGTTTTAAAATGTTTGAAATTTATTTCATATTTTCGTGGAACAACAATAATTTTCTGACCGTACGAATAGTCCACATCGAGATTGCGGCCAAACAGATGTATTTTATCTTTATAACTTACCGCCGTACACATTTAGCATCACCCTCGATTACTAATTTGCTGCAGGAAATTAAATTTTATTCATAAATAACTTGCAATATTTCCACAAAACCGTTATAATGAAGAAAATACGCACACAGGAATCGAACCCGGTGTGATTAACCAAGGAGAATGTGTATGAAAGCAAAAAAACATTTTGTTTTATTCTTGATTTTAGCTTTTGTTTTAACATTTACTGCTTGCTCGGGTAATAATCAAGGAGAAAACGGCGAAACTGACTATACTCCGGTATATGACGCTAATGCAACATCTGATGCATTGCCATCTCACACCAGAGTAACATTTGAGGTTGAAAATTACGGCAAATTTGTTATCGAAACCTATCCCGAACACGCACCGGAAACGGTAAGCAATTTTCTTGCTCTTGTAGAGGGTGGATTGTATAACGGATTTAAAATTGAAAAAATCACTCAAAGCAAAACAATTTTAACATCAGAAATTTCTTCAAGCATTAGTGCAGACAGTGCAGCAGGTCAATACAACACGGTAAGCGGCGAGTTTGCAAAAAACGGAAGAAGCAACACACTAAAGCTCGACAAATACACCGTTGCCCTTAATCATATTCCCGATGAATACGATAGCGGAAAAGCACAGCTTATGATTTTCTTGTCATCTAATCACGATATGGACGGCTCATATGCCGGATTTGCAAAAATTGTTGAAGGCACAGAGGTTATAGACAAGATTGCAGGAGTGGAAGTTGACCGAAATGAAACACCTGTTTCGCCAATTGTTATGAAAAAAGTATATATTAACGAATAATTTTTGTGTTAATTTTTTAACAACACATCTTGCATAATTTAGAAAAATATAGTAAAATATATGCTATAGGTAATATTTTTTAACTTTAAGGAGGAAGTAAAGATGGCAGTAAAAGTTGCTATTAATGGTTTTGGCCGTATTGGCCGTTTGGCATTCAGACAGATGTTTGGTGCAGAAGGTTATGAAGTTGTTGCAATCAACGACCTCACAGATCCTAAAATGCTTGCTCACCTTTTGAAGTATGACTCTTCACAGGGCAGATACGACGGTCACACCGTTGTTGCAGGCGAAGATTCCATCACAGTTGATGGCAAAGAAATTAAAATCTACGCTATTAAAGATGCTAATGAATGCCCCTGGGGTGCTCTTGATGTAGACGTTGTTCTCGAGTGCACAGGCTTCTATTGCTCAAAAGATAAATCACAGGCTCACATCAATGCCGGTGCTAAAAAAGTTGTTATTTCTGCTCCTGCAGGTAACGACCTCAAAACAATTGTTTTCAGTGTTAACGAAAACACACTCACAGCTGATGACACAATCATTTCTGCTGCATCCTGCACAACAAACTGCTTAGCTCCCATGGCTAAAGCTCTCAATGACTATGCTCCCATCCAGAGCGGTATTATGTCTACAATCCACGCATACACCGGCGACCAGATGATTCTTGACGGTCCTCACAGAAAAGGCGACCTCAGAAGAGCAAGAGCAGGTGCTGTTAACATTGTTCCTAACTCAACAGGTGCTGCTAAAGCTATTGGTCTTGTTATTCCCGAACTCAACGGCAAACTCATCGGTTCTGCACAGAGAGTTCCTGTTCCCACAGGTTCAACAACAATTCTCACAGCTGTTGTTAAAGGCACAGACGTAACAAAAGAAGGAATCAACGCTGCTATGAAAGCTGCTGCTTCCGATTCTTTTGGTTACAATGAAGACGAAATCGTTTCTTCCGATATCATTGGTATCACATACGGCTCACTCTTCGATGCTACTCAGACAATGGTTTCTAAAGTTGCTGACGACCTTTATGAAGTTCAGGTTGTTTCTTGGTATGACAACGAAAACTCATACACAAGCCAGATGGTTAGAACAATCAAATACTTCGCAGAACTTGCATAATCATATATATAATAAAAATCCCGAATCGCAACGATTCGGGATTTTATGCTGTATAGGAACTTTGTTTTTATTGTCGTGCAAATTTTTGAAAAGCTTTGCTTTTCAAAAATGTATATGGCTAAAGAAAGGCGAATGTGTTCCGCACTTTCGCTGTAGATGGTGCGGCAAAGCTGTTTATCTTGGATAAGAGCTATTTTAGTTTTTCGGCATATTCTTTGATTTTTTCAAAGCTTATTTCGCTTATGTGATGTTCAATGCGACAACTATCTTCATAGGCGGTTTGCTCGTCAACTCCAAGCGACATAAGCACTTTTGCGATTGTGTGATGTCTATCATACATTAAAACTGCAATCTTTTCGCCCTTTTCGGTTAATGATATATTTCCGCTTTCGTCAACATTAACATAGCCGTCTTCGCGAAATTTTTTCATGGCAACCGAGACGCTGGGTTTTGAATAGGATAGCTCGTGAGCAATATCAATTCCTCTCACATAGCCGTTTCGCTTGTTTAAAATATATATGGTTTCAAGATAATTTTCTGCCGATTCTTTTATTTTCATAAAACTGACCTCTGAATTATTTTGTTGATATTAATATATCACAAATTAATTTTTTTGTCAAATTTAGCTCTTATTGGTGGTCTTGTATAGACAGGCAAACTTTAGCGGCGTAATACCTTTATATTTTTTAAAAACCGAAGCAAAATAATTGCTGTCGTTATAACCGCATCTGTATGCAACATCTGTTATAGATTCAAATTCGCCCCTTAGCATCTCCTCGGCTTTGTTTAATCTCACAAGCGTAATATATTCATTAACACCAAAGCCTGTGTATAGCTTAAATGTTTTTGAAAAATGACTGTCGCTCATAGAATATTTTTCTGATAATGATTTTAGTGACAATTCATTATAGAAGTTGTTTGAAATGTATTTTGAAGCATCCTGAATAACAATTTCGCTGTGAGAAAGCTTTTGGCTTGCCATAATTTTTCGGTGTCGATGAAGCAAAATCAGAAGTTGACGTAAAATGTTTTTGCACATTTCAAGATTATTTGCTTTGTTGCCAACAAATTCATTATGAATATTTTTTATCATATTTTCAGTTTCAAGTTTCGCAGAAAGCGGCACGCTGAGGTATTTTTGCTCGCCAAGCTCATCGGCAATATTTTTATAGAAGCTCCCAATAAAATTGCTGTCAAAGCAGATGAGAAGTCTTTTTGTGTAAATGTCTTGTTCATAAATCGTTTTGTGTATGTAGCCGTTTTTTACAATAACAATTTCTCCGCTGGTTATGTTGATGATCTCGTTGTTTATAAAATGTCGTGCAGTGCCTTGAATCAGATAATACAGTTCATAATAAGCGTGAACGTGATCATCCAAGATTTGTTCGTCATAATATCGTGATGAAATGCTGGAAGAAAATCCTCCTGTTATTGCATTAACAATTTGTGCCATAAAGCCACCACCATTTTTGTTTGAGATTGTTTAGCCATTGGAGTATTATCTGAACCCGCCTAAAAGCTAGCATTTTCGGTTCTTTTAGGCTTGTCGTCCTCGAAAGGCGTCAGCCTTCCTTCGTTCTCCGCACCTAAAATTACTCAAAAA
>SVJL01000010.1 GCA_015068985.1 Oscillospiraceae bacterium | reverse complement strand
ACGATATCGGTTACGGCGGTCTCGATCACGTTATCGCTTCCGGCGAAGACATTAACCTCTTCGTTGTAGATACCGAAGTATACTCCAACACAGGCGGTCAGTCTTCAAAAGCTACTCCTACCGCTGCAGTTGCTAAATTTGCTGCTTCCGGTAAGAAGGTTAAGAAGAAAGATCTTGGTATGATTGCAACAACATATGGCTATGTATATGTTGCTCAGATTGCTCTCGGTGCTAATATGCAGCAGGCTCTCAACGCAATCAAAGAAGCTGAAGCTTATCCCGGTCCTTCACTCGTTATCGCTTATGCTCCCTGTATCAACCACGGTATCAAGACCAAAGGCGGCATGGCTAACTCAATTGCTGAAGAAAAGAAAGCAGTTGAAACAGGCTACTGGCACCTCTGGAGATTCAACCCCGAGCTCAAAGAAGCCGGCAAGAATCCTTTCACTCTTGATTCTAAGGAACCCACAGGTAACATCAAAGACTTTATGATGGGCGAAAACAGATATCTTATGCTCCAGAAAGCATATCCCGATATCGCAGGTGAACTCTTCGATAAAGCAGAAAAAGACCTCCTCGACAGATACGAAACCTACAAACGTATGGCTGAATAATCTGGCTTGCGGTCAAAATAACACAAAATTTAAGGCATATCCTCCTCCCATGATTGGGAGGGTGGATATGCCTTTGTTTTTGCCGTAGGGAAGCCAAGTGAGTATATGAAAGTCTTGCTCACGGCGGCACATAAATTTATGCAGAGCTATGATTGGATATATTTTTGTCCGTTTGGGCTTCGGAATGGCTCAGCAAAGCCTCGCACATTCCTGCAGAGTCATTTCCAAAAACACATCCAATCATACGCTCTGCGGCAGTTTGTTTACGTGTTGCCATGAGCAAGAACGATAGTGCTTACGCACGACACAGCCATCCATATGCTCACTCGGCTTATGCTATTCTCTGCTAAGCGTTTTTTTATATTCCGACGGTAGCACTCCCGTCTCTCTTTTAAACACATTGGTAAAATAGTTCTGACTTGAAAAACCCATCATACTGCTGATTTGCGACGCACTGTAGCCCTCTTTCATAAGAGCTTTGGCTTTTTCTATTTTTCTTTGAGTGTAATACTTCATCACTCCGCCGGAGTAGTGCTTTTTAAAAATCTGCTTCAAATTGCTGGCACTTAAGTTGCACATTTTTGCCAGAGATTCAATCGTTACGTGATTGGACAGATTGCTTTCAATTGTGTTTATAATTAGTCCAAAGGTTTCGTCGCCCGCAGCTAAAAGATTATTTTTGCATTGGTCTATGAGCGATTTTGCGTTTGAAAACATTATGCTTTCAATGTCTGAATCCGAAAGCTTTAATTTGTGTGCAACACGTTTTAGTGCAAGAAGCTGTTCATATATCATAATGGTAATGTCTCGTCGGTCGGAGGTTCTCATATGAGGTTCACCGTCGGCCATTTCATACATCCCTCTTGGCACAACATTATAATACACTCCGTTCTCCACAATGCGATACATTCTCATTGTGGCAACAGGCAAGTCTGAGCCAAAGATGAGTTTTTTGGGGCCAACTGCCTTAATGCATTCTTCTATGGCATCATCACATAAATTCGCACTGAAGTCAAAATATGTGTTTTCGCCTTTCCCGATTATGTCAAAAGCGTTGCCGATGTCTTCTTTGGCGTAGGCTCTGCCAATGTGGGCAATAACGAGCTTTATGTTTGGATACTGTTTCTCAATATTTGCAATCTGAACAAGGTTCACTGGGTCCTTTAGTCTGCCGTCTCTTGGAATCCGGAGCAAAACCATCAGGTTGTTTTTGTTGCAAATTTCAAGATGCGACTGGGGAAGATAATCAAAAATTCTCATTTCTTTTTCGGGAATATATTCGGGCGGGTTGGAAAGAGAAGATTTTATGCCAATAAAGCCCTTTTTCTTTATTTCGGCTTCCAAAAAGCCTGCATCCATAGTATAATCGGTGCAGTAGAGGGCGTTAAAGCCATATTTTTTAGCAGACTCGCTCACGTAATCGTTAGCACCCATAATATCGGTCAGACGTCCGCCAAACAAAAGGGGAGTAACACTGTTTGACGGAAAAACTTTTGCATAAATATCCAATAGATTTTCTGCACTGCAGCCTTCCGACACAACACGGTCTGCCCACGAGGAGTTCTGATTCGAGAAGCTGTATTGTTCGAGATAAGGGCTGTCGATGTGAGAGTGAAAGTCAATAATCTCTTTTGGTAGAAAGCTTTTGAGTTCTTTTTCATATATTAACTTGTCAAAATCTGTTAATTTTATGCTATACACTCCCAACATCCTTTCAAATGTGTGGATTGCTGATTACATAAAGTATATGACCACATATGCATTTTTTCAATTTATTTCAAAACGAGTTTTGCTCTTCTGTCGCCAATTTCAAACTTTGTTCCGTATGGAGCCGACATTTGGGCGTATCTTTCCAGTATACTGTTGTCTTTGGCAATTCTCGGCAGACCAATTTTTGAATGGCTCATGCCAAGACCAAGCTCAAGAGGCATAAATTCGAGAGATGTGAGTCTTCCGTCTTTCATTTCAAAGAAAGGAATAACCGATTCCATCATAACCTGTTGACGCTGAAGTCCGCAGGTAAAATCTCTTGTGCGTGCTTTAAAAAGCTCATACATAGAGCTGTCGGATGTGAGATTAAATTTTGAGTAAAAATCTTCGGGAGCAAGCTCGCAGTTTTCGAGCTGAAGCAAAAAGTCACCCAATGAATAGAAAATAGGACGTTCCTTATAAAGCTCAAAAGGTCTCAAAAGATGCGGTCCGTGACCTATGATTGCATGAGCTCCGCAGTCAATGCATCTGTGAGCAAATTCTTCAATGTATTTTGCAGGAAGATTGTCATCTTCAAAGTGACGGTCGTGACTGTGAAGCGACACAAGCACATAGTCTGCAAAGAATGAAGCTTCCTCTATGGCCTTTTCAATTCTTGTCATATCTGCTTTGTCAATTTCTCCCTTAAGACCGGGCTCGTCGCTCACCTTAAAGTGCATATCGCCAAGGTCGTAGGTTCCCTCGGGCAGTGGGTGAGAATAGCCCGATTTTATAGAGGCTTCTTTGCTGATGTTAATGCCGGTTTTTGCAGCAATTTTCTTGAGAGCTTCCAGATCCTCGTCTTCAATCATAAGTGTTGTCTTAACCCTTAAGCCGTTAATGCCGGGTCTGCCGGGCAAAAGACGTGATTGCTCACCTGCCAGAGCGCCGGGGGCAAAGCTTGTTGAGCAGGCAATGAGTGCAACTCTGCCCTGTGGAAGATCAAGATATTTAGGAGCTGATGCCTCTCTTAAGTTTCTGCCGCAGCCTGCGTGAACATAGCCTGCGTCTTCTATGTTTTCAATAGTTTGCAATAACCCATCGTGACCATAGTCGAGACAGTGATTGTTTGCAGATACTGTCATATTGAAGTTAAAAAGCTTTGTTGATTCCAAAACCTTGCGATCGGTTCGGAGCCACGTGCCGCCGCTGAAAAAGTTTGCGTAGCAGTCTTTGTTAACGGTTGTTTCGAGATTAAAAAATCTCACGTCGCCCTGATTCAGAAAATCTCTGACGGTGTCTATGCCGTCGTATTCGGTTAAAACTCTTTGAATGGCGGTGTCGCCTGCTGCAGTAAATTTCATATTATATCCTCCCATTGTAGCCATTGGCGATGCAAACTTAAATGTAAGATAAATTATTTTACCAATAACTTGTTGAATTGTCTTTTTATAAAATTACACATATTTGTTTCATATAAAATTACTTGTCATAAGGATATCATAATTAACGATTATTTTCAATATAAAAGTGGATTTTTTACATAATTTTATGTAATACACAACTTGCTAAATTAGACAAATACACAACTTGCTAAATTAGACAAATACACAACTTGCTAAATTAGACATTTATTGACAATTACTGCATCTGGTGCTATAATAAATTAATTATACTGCTATAGGTGGATTTATAGCTAAAAGGTATACTTTAACGAGCTTTTTTAATAGTTTGGAGATATTAAATGAAATTCAGAAACGAAATAAAACATCACGTAACAGAGTTTGACCTCATAGGCTTACGACAACGATTGAAGCTTATAGCAAAATGCGATTATCACGCCGACAGTGCAGGTCTTTATGTTGTTAAGAGTTTGTATTTCGACAATTGCTACGATAAGGCTATGCTCGAAAAAATTGCCGGATATGAAAAAAGAGAAAAGTTCAGAATAAGATATTACAATAACGACACAGGTTTTATAAGACTTGAAAAAAAGAGTAAGATCAATGGTTTATGCTTAAAAAGAAGCTGTATGTTAACTATGGATCAGGTTCAGAGAATTTTGAATCAGGACTTTTCGTGGATGAAAGATTCCCGTGAAGAGCTTATAAGGGAACTTTGGACAAAAATGCAATATCAGCTTTTACGTCCTAAAAATATTGTTACATACACCAGAGAAGCTTATATATATGCTCCGGGCAATGTTAGGGTAACAATTGATTCCGATATTAGAGGAAGCAGTAATGTTGACAGGTTTTTAGATAATGACCATATAGGTTTAAAGCTGTTTTCCAAAAGCATTGTGGAGGTAAAGTGGGATGAGTTTTTACCGCAGATAATCAGGGACGCGGTTCAGCTCAGCAATGTTAAATCAAGCAGTTTTTCCAAATATGCGGCAACAAGATTTTCTGCTTTTTAATACAAAATACAATATCAAGGAGAATTACAAATGACCAATTTCACCGACATTTTCAAATCAGAATTTTTAAGTTCAACCAATTTGAACTCATTTTCAGTGCTTGACACACTTTTGGCACTTGCTCTTGCGTTTGTTTTAGGGTTGTATATTTATCTTATATACAAAAAAACCTACAAGGGTGTTATGTATTCGGCGTCTTTTGGCGTGTCTCTGATTTCAATGGCAATGATAACAACATTGGTTATTCTTGCTGTCACAGCTAATATTGTGCTTTCTTTGGGTATGGTTGGTGCACTCTCAATTGTCAGATTCCGCACAGCAATAAAAGAGCCCATGGATATTGCCTTTTTGTTTTGGGCTATAGCTGCCGGTATAGTTCTTGGTGCAGGTCTTATTCCGCTTGCGGTTATCGGTTCTGTTATTATAGGCATAATAATTTTAATTTTTGCTAACATCAGAACGGTGGGGGTTGTACCATATATTCTTGTTGTAAGCTGCTCTTATAAGGCAGAATGTGAGGTTAATTCTGTTATAAAACATAATTGTCAAAAATATCTGCTCAAATCAAAAAGCGTAACCGGGCAGGGTTTGGAGTTAACCTATGAGGTAAGACTCAAAGACAGAGAGGGTTATGCAATAAATAAATTGATGGAAATAAACGGGGTTGGAAATGCAACCCTGGTAAGCTACAACGGAGAGTATATGTCATAATTGGAGACTGGTATGTTGGGTTCAAGAAGATTCGAAAAAAGAATATTGTTGCTTGTTGCGGTTGCATTGATTTTTTCTTTGACTCTGACGTTTTTATCAGGCTTTTTTAACTTTGATTCCGTCAACACATCAACAGGGGAATATGCTGTAAAATTTTTTGGCAAAAGCGTTGTTAATATAGAAATCTTGGTTGACGAAACCTCTTGGGATGATATGCTCAACAACAAAATGTCTAAGCCATACATTTCGTGCAATCTAAAAATAGACGGGGCAGAGTTTTCAAATGTTGGATTAAGACCAAAGGGAAATTCAAGCCTCACGAGTATTCAAGGAGAAAGAATCGGCTATCGTCTTGATTTTGATCATTACGTAAGCAATCAAACCTGTTATGGCTTGGAACAGATGGTTCTTAATAATCTGCAGGCAGATGCAACCTATATGAAAGATTATATCGCCTACGATCTTATGTCTTACGAGGGTGTTAATGCTCCTCTTCACACATACGCTTTTCTTACGTTAAACGGAGAACCTTTTGGATTGTATCTTGCTGTAGAGGTGTATGATGAAGACTATTTATCCAGAGTGTACAACAACACAAACATAAAACTTTATAATGTAAAAAGCTCGGGATTTGATGAGTTTGAAAACGCCATTGTTGATGTTGAAAACGGCTCGGTTATACAATCAAAAGGAATGGAAAAGCCATCTGCGGGGGGTGTAATGCCACCACCTCCGGGAGACGGTAATGGTCAGGGAATGCCGCCTCCGCCGCAAGGTTTGGCTGGTGGTCATGGAATGCCGCCTGCACCCGGGGGAGGTGAAGGTGGTGGCGGTGACTTGGTGTATGTTGATGACTCAACCGATAGTTACAAAACCATTTTTGCAAATGCAGTTTCAAAGCACACAGATGCAAAGGATTATGCAAAGGTTATAAAAGCAATAAAATATCTTAACAAGACCGGTGTTTCAAAAGAAGAACTCGAAAAATATTGGGATGTGGATTCAATTCTCCGATATCTCGCAGTTCACACCTTTATGGTAAATGGAGACAGCTACACCGGTAATATGAAGCAAAATTACTACCTTGCAGAAATAAATGGAAAAATAACGGTTCTGCCTTGGGATTATAATTTGTCTTTTGGTACATTCGGCGGAGGCCCCGGCGTAGAACCACCACATATGAAAAATGACAAAGGCCAGCCCGATGTTCAAAATCAGGGCGATTTTGTCTTTGACAACAAAAAAACGAAAGGATCTTCTCAAAATGAGACAACCGAGGTGATAAATCACGCTATTGATACGCCCACCATCGGAGTCGATATGGAATCAAGACCGCTCGTTTCGGTACTCCTCGGAAAAGAGGAATATATGCAAAAATATCACAGCTATCTTTCCGATTTGATAATGTATGCCTCCGGCGAATTTATCAACAAGCTGGAAATGTTAGAAAACGAGATTTATCCATATGTATCAAAAGAAACTGTTTCGTTCTACACTCCTCAGGAGCAGCTTAATGCATTCAATGTTTTGAAAAAATTTATAGCACTCAGGTGCAAAAGCATAGACGGACAGCTAAACGGCACAATAGCATCCAAAACTCAATCTCAGATTTCATCCACGTTAATAACAGCAGATTTTTCTATAAACGACATGGGTTCAATGGGTGAGCCCGGTGGCCCCGGTGGAAACCAACCGCCCGATATGGCAGGCAGTCACGGTATAATGCCACCCGGTGAAAACAGCGGTCATATGATGCCGCCTCCGCCGGGTATGCCTCATACACCCCAAGGCAACTCCAATAGTGTTATAACCATATTGGTTTCACTAATAATATTGTGCATTGCGTTTGTTGCTGTGTTCCTTTTTAAACGCAATTATTAAAATAGACAGGAGATGATTACCCTTGGAAAACAATAAACCCGACAATCTTAAAACCATAAGAGACGGTAATCTAAAAACATTGGGTAGTCTGTGCTACAGTTTATGCGAAGACGGCGTTATGGTTTTTTCTGAAATGACCGATATTGTGACACAAATAAAAAAATCTTTAAATTTTCTCTCCGTTCTCAGAGGTAATGACAACATAAGCAAAGATTATTTGAAATTGCAGGAAACGGAACTGGATAAAATGCTAACTGAGCTTGGATGCATATGCTACAATTTGTATAACGATAAAAAACTGGTTAATCGTGATGTGTTAATTTTGTGTGACACAATAATGAACATAAATGGCAGGATGATGGATGAGTCTATCGAAGCAGATACTTTTGTTGATAAAGCAATTGATTTCAACCTCGAAGCTTCGATGCCCGAAACGTCCGATGAAGAACAACCAAACCGAAAGCTTAAGGTGACCTGCCCGGCCGGATTGGAACCAATTCCGGTCAATTATAAAAAGTGCTCATGCACATATCATAACCGTCACGATGCAATTTATTGTGCACGTTGCGGCACAAAACTTTTATAAAAGTTTGGAGGGCAAAAAATGACTGTCGGGAACATTGTCCGGATACTTGCTTGCATCTCTCTTGTTTTGGGAGGCATCGAATGCTTTGCAGGTCTTAAATTAATGAAACCCATGGTTATTGTCTGGTCTTTTTTTGGCGGCTTATCACTTGGCTTTTTGGCAGGAGTCGGCATAGGGCACGTTATTGTGGGCATCATCTTCGCTCTTTTGCTTGGATCGGCTCTTGCAGCTTTGGCAATTATGCAAAGAAAAATAGCCACTTGTGTTGTTGTAGCTTTTATGGCAGCAACAACAATGTATGTGTTATTTAACAACATCTGTTTTGCAGTCCTTGCCGGAATTCCGTTTGGTGTTTTATCATTTTTCTGTCCAAAGGTCACTTCGTTTGTTGTAACCGCTGTGTCCGGAGCCGGCATCATTCTCTTATCGGCATATACCATATTTGCTATTCCTTTCAACCAAGATGTTGCTGTTATGGTTGTTTTATGGATTCCTATGGCGCTTGCCGGTATGGGATGTCAATACATAACCACGCATACAATTGGAACTGTGTACACAAACACCGGCGGAAAAAGCACAACATCTTCGGGACAAATAAAAGTAACCAAATATCTCGGAATGCAGAAAGCCTATAGAAACTACTGCATCAAATGTGGTGCCCGAATGATGGTTACATCCAATATTTGTTCAGAATGCGGATTTAATTTTGAAGACTAATTTTTGATACCATATACGAATAGATAAAAGGGGGAGTTAATAATGTTTTTCAAAGGCAAAAACTTGTGTGATTTTTGTTTTGAACCAATACAGCCCGGTGGAAAGTGCCCAAACTGTGGCCTCACTCACGAAACCTACAATCTGCCTGTTGGCTTGCTTGCCCCGGGCACAAACATATTGGGCTTGTATATTATCGGCATGGTTCTTGGCAGAGGCGGCTTTGGTGCAACTTATCTTGCATATTCAAGTGAGTATGATGGAATTGTTGCATTAAAAGAATATCTTCCGGTAAACATCACATACAGAGGCAAAGGCGAAGAAGCGGTTTCAATTGTTTCAGAAGATAAAAGAGAAGTGTTTGATAAAGGTGCAAAAAGGTTTTATCGCGAAGCACAAACCATCTATGGATTCGGTTCAAATAAAAATATTGTTTCTATTTATCAGTTTTTCTATGCAAACAACACGGCATATTTTGCAATGGAATATCTTAAAGGAAGCGACTTAAAAAAATATATTATGCAAAAAGGCGGTAGATTGGGTGGAGATGAAGTAACCAAAATTGCTATCGAGGTGTGTGAGGCGTTAAAGGTTGTTCACAATCAGGATACTCTGCACAGAGACCTGACTCCCGACAATATCTACATTTGTTCTGATGGCAATGTTAAACTCATCGACTTTGGCTCAGCCAGACAGATCATGAATGAAGAAAATCGAAACTATTCAATTGTTGTGAAGCAGGGCTTTGCTCCGCCTGAACAATATATGACCAATGGAGAGCAAGGCCCGTGGACCGACATATACTCTCTTGGTGCAACAATGTATTATGCACTGACGGGTAAAATTCCGCCTGATGCGGCATCTATTTTTGAATCGGGTGTAGACTTCGATTCGTATGGTAATATATCGAACAAGTTAAAATCTATAGTTGCAACTTGTATGAGTTATCACGCATCCGACAGATATCTGAGGGTGGATGATTTGCTCACTGCTTTAAAATATGGGGCAAAATCAAAACCCGTTCCAAAACCCGATCCAAAACCCGATCCGAAACCCGATCCGAAACCCGATCCGAAACCCAATCCGAAAAAGAAATGGTATGACAAGATATTGTCTTTTCTTCCCAAAGACAGGGTCACACTTGGCATAGTCTCAGCCATTGCCTTGCTTACTGTTTGTATGGCTTTTATTGGTGTTGTTTCTTTGGTGGATTCGCAAAATTCGGGCGGAGGATCTAGAGTAATTACCGATGGTGGTCAAACAGTCTTTAGTGATAGTATTACATTGCTCGACCCACCGCTTGAGAATGAATATGAAATAGACAGTGAAGTCATAGAGAATATCATATACAATAACTGTAACTACACTGATTTTGGAATTTCTGTCACAAATCTTGATACAGGCTATACATATGGTTACAACGAGAACTACACTTATCCTGCATCCGCAATGAGCCAGGTGGTTATTCTCGACACCCTGTCGCAGATTGTGTCAACCAACGGAATCAATATTGACGAATATACCATGCGTTTTGACTATATTATGAATGGCAAAGAAGCACCCGGTAGTGAGAACCAGTCGGGTCAATATCTTACCATAAGAGAATATGTTGAAGATGTTGCAATATATGGCGATAATAATAAGTCTAACCAGCTTATAGACTATATTGCCTACATCAGGGAGGCCTATAGCGGCTTTGACGTAATAAACAGTATGCTAACTGCTAAAGGCTATGCCAATACCAGGGTTAACCGCAAAACCTATACTAACTCGGCATATATAGACGAAACTGCAGAACCAAACAAAACATCCGCTCGCGACATTGCAGGCATATTTGAAAATCTGATTTTCAACAGTGGTTACGGTAGCGAAAATTATATGAAAAGCATTTTCGGCTCGGTGTCTAATGACGGAAAAGCTATAGGTCTCAAAAAAGTTGTTGAAGGTAACTACAGTGTTTATAATGCAAACGCCATCAACTCACAGTCAACCAACAATGTTGCACTGATAGAAGATGGCAACACACAGATAATTGTATCGATTCTTGCCTACACTCAGGAAGGCAAAACAAAATCGGAGGGCGGAGATTTCCGTGACAGAGTTATCGGAGAAATTGTAAACTACATAATCAGCACCCAATTTGAATGATTTTGCCAATAAAAACACTAAGGAGATTGCACAAATGAAGCTTGGATCATTAAATATGTGTGACTTTTGCTTTGAACCCATAAAGGATGGAAGCAAGTGTCATAAGTGCGGTTTGTCGCACGAAACCTACAAGCCCTCTCCCGGATTGCTTAAGCCCGGAGCTAACCTGATGGGTAAATACATAATCGGAAGAGCACTTGGCAGAGGAGGTTTTGGTGCCACCTACATAGCCTATTCCAACGACCATGCAAAAGCGGTTGCAGTTAAGGAATATCTTCCTGTCAGCATTTCCTACAGAAGCACAGGGGAAGAAACTGTTGCCATTGTTTCGGAAGAAAAAAGAGACCTTTTTGAAAGGGGTGCAAAAAGTTTCTTTGAAGAGGCAAAAACTATTTCGAAATTTAGAAACAACAAAAATGTTGTTTCCGTATATGAATTTTTCTATGCCAACGGCACCGTGTATTATTCTATGGAATATCTTGACGGTATGGACCTCAAAAAATATGTTAGCTTAAACGGTGGTAAGCTTAACCAAAGTAAGGTGTTGAAAATTGTAAGAGAGATATGTAACGCACTCATTTCAATTCATAGCACCCAAACTCTGCATCGCGACATATCTCCCGACAATATCTTTATTTGTTCAAACGGCGATGTTAAGCTAATTGACTTTGGAGCAGCAAAACAGATGGTTTCGGAAGAAACACAAGGCTATTCGGTTGTGCTCAAGCAAGGCTTTGCCCCTGTTGAGCAATACACACGCAACGGCAAGCAAGGCGTATGGACCGATATTTATGCACTTGGAGCAACCATGTATTATGCACTTCTCGGCAAAATCCCGCCCGATGCTATTGACCGTGTTGACAATCCCGAGATGAAATTCGATGCAGACGTTTCGCTTTCGCCTGACCTTGCCGGCATAATACAAAAATGTATGGCATACCGCATCGGTGACCGTTATCAAAGTGTTATAGAGCTCCTTTCCGATCTTGATAAATTGGAAGTTGATGAAGAAGATTTGTTGACTAACGAAAGCGAACTTGATGATAATAGTGAAAATTTTGAACAATCAATTGAAGAAACACCATCGCAGCAATATGATGAACCCAAAACCTTTGGCGATTCATCCAATTCAAAGGGCGTTGCAAACCGCAAAAACACCATAATAATTGCGGCAGTTCTTTTAGTTTTGGGTGGGTTGATTGTAGCCTTGGCTTTTGGTGGGGGAAGTTCGGATGATTTGGTCGATACTCCGCCGAGTTCTGATGCCGCTTCTGTGACTTCAGATGCCGACTTGCTTGAACCAACAATAAGTCTCATTCGTGATGTGGGTTCAAGCGTTGAAGCCCAGATTTCCGGCGACGATAGTGAAGCTCAGAGCCCTGAAAGTGAACAGGCAAATCAGGCAGCTCAGAAAAAAGTCGAGGCAACCGAGAAAAAATCACCTGCTAAACCCAAAACAACTCCTAACCCCAAAACAACTCCTAAACAAGAGACTCCTGCATCCACCAGCCAATCAAGCAACAGCAATTCCGCAACTAACAGCGACTCAACCGGTGGTTCCTCAGATAGCAGCACAAAGTCTATGGAAGAGGTGCCGTCATGGCTTGCTCCTGCTTTAAGTGATTCTCCGCAGGAACGTGAAGTGATTAATCCGGACGCTGTAAGAGTTCCAGACACAAATTCAACAGCCGGTTCTTCTCCGGATGTTGGCACAGCCGGAAATGGTATGCCGCCATATGTACGTCCGGATCAGGTGCCGGGTGGCTTAAACACTATTCAGTAACCAACTATAGTGCTTGATCCGCATAGAATCAGAAACTGAATAACCTTATTATAACAACAATAAGCCCGAAGGAGGAGATACAATGCATTATAAAGGAGTAGATTTGTGCGACTTTTGCTTTGAACCTGTCACCCCCGGTACAGTCTGTTCAAATTGTGGCTTAACGCACGAAACCTACCACGCCGAAGTTGGACTTCTGATGCCCGGAACCAACATCCTCGGCAAATACATAATCGGAAGAGTGCTTGGCAGAGGTGGCTTTGGAGCAACCTACCTTGCTTATTCGAGCGAGAAAAATTCAGTTGTGGCAATTAAGGAATATTATCCCACCGGTATTGCAACAAGAGCCAAAGGCGAAGAAGAGATAACCATAATTTCCGACGACAAAAGAAATGTGTTTGAAAAAGGTGCCAGAAGATTTTTTGATGAAGCAAAAACCATATCAAAATTCAATTCCAACAAAAATGTTGTTTCGGTCTATGAATTTTTCTATTCCAACAACACAGTGTACTATTCTATGGAGTATCTTAAAGGCATCGACCTTAAAGGATATGTTTCCAAAAAAGGGCACCGCCTGTCGGAACCCGAAGCAGTCGCAATAATGAAGGGAATCTGCGATGCACTTGTAACTGTTCATAGCACCCAGACCCTCCATCGCGACATTTCTCCCGATAACATTTTCATATGCACCAATGGTGATGTTAAGCTCATCGACTTTGGTGCAGCAAAGCAGGTTCTTGGCAATTCTCAGCAAACCTATTCTGTTGTTGTCAAACAGGGTTTTGCACCTCTGGAACAATACAAAAGCTCGGGTAAGCAAGGCGTCTGGACCGACATTTATGCTGTTGGTGCGTCAGCCTACTATTCTCTGACCGGTAAAGTTCCCCCCGATGCAATGACACGTTTTGAAAATCCTCAAATTGATTTTGACCCTGAGCTTGGCATTTCACAAAATTTTATTAACATCATAGAGAAGTGTATGCAGCCAAGAGTTGAAGACCGTTATCAGAGTGCAATCGAGCTGCTTGCCGACATAAACGACATAAACACCGGAAGCGTCAGCGTTGGCGGTGATGAATATGTTCAACCAATATATTCCGGCATCAGGCAGGAATTGCATGGAAGTGATGTGAAATTTGGTGAAATTCCAAATTCATATAATTCCGCTAACAATTCGCATCAATCCTATCCACCCTCAGGCGGACCTTACACCCACAGCTCATACGAATATCCCATGTCATATTATGAGCGTATGCAAGCCGAAAAAGAAGCAAAGTCTGCAATGCTCAAAGGCATAATAATAGGAGTGTGTGCACTGATTATTGTGGCACTCATCATAGTTATTTTGGTAACACTTCTCACCCCGGGGCAACAACCACCGTTTCCGCCAAATGGCGAAATGATGCCGCCACCGGGTGGAATGCCACCACCGGGAATGCCCGGCGGTGCTCCCCCTGCATGACAGTAATTGTTACTGTGAACTGGCAATTTTGCCACCAATAACTTGACATACAAAAAACGCTATATGCAGAAAGAGGTGATACAAATGCGATCAGACAAGAAAAAAACAAAAGTACATACCGTTCGAAATAAAGTTCCCGCAAAACACGCAGCACAGGCTGCTCTAACTCAAGCCAAAAACACGGGCGTTGAGCTTAAGCTCACTCCGGCAGTGTCGATGTATGTTAACACCGGCAACGGGCAGCATCAGGGTGCACGTCCTTATCAGGAAGATTCTTTTGGCTACTCCAATCTGATTGATAGCAAAATTGTTTCCGAAAAAGGACTTCTCGCAGTTCTTTCTGACGGAATGGGCGGTTTGTCCGACGGCAAATTTGTTGCCGACTTTACCGTTCAGAATTCAATTGCGTCTTTTGGAGCCATAAATCCTCAGCTTAACATCGCAAATCAGCTTCAAAACATTGCTCTGTATGTAAACAAGAGCATTTGCGATAAATATGCGTCAACAGACGGTATGAGCAAGGCAGGAGCAACGGTTGTTATGGCATATATATTCAAAAACCGTATCTATTGGCTCACCGCCGGCGACAGCAGACTATATTGTATCCGAAACAGAAAGATGTTTCAGCTAAACGAAGACCACGACTACAAAAACCAGCTTTTCCGCGAATATCTGGAAGTTGGCGGAAGTATCCGCGAGATTGAAGAGAATCCTCAAAAAGACAGTCTTGTGAGCTTTATGGGAAAAGATGGTCTCCCGCTTACCGACATCGGTTATAAAGGCTACAAAATCCAACCCGGCGATGTGTTCGTGCTGTGCTCCGATGGTGTGTATAATGCAATGTCGGAAGATTCCATAAAAGACATTATCCTTTCCTACGATGCTCAAACTGCCAGCGATACAATAATATCTCAAATAGCGGCTATGGCGCACCCGGGTCAGGACAATATGACCATAATGGTCATAAAGTGTGAAAAACAAAAGTAAAAACATTTTAATTTGAAAGGAATGTTAGTAAATGAAAATCACAAAAACAAAAAGAATCGTCAGCCTTCTGGCAGTAATTGCAATAATGTTTTCATTCTTGGCAGTTACCGCATCGGCAGGCTCGGCAACCGAGGCAAAAAGCAGTGTTGTTGCAGTTATCAGTCAGGATGGTTCCTACGGCACCGGCTTTGCCATTGGTAAGGTTGGTAAGCCTGTTGAATACATTGTAACCAACAACCACGTTGTAAAAGGCGAAGTTAACACAACAGCCACAGTTGCGTTCGACCTTGCATCAAACGAAATGATGCTTGCAAACGTATATTTCTATGATGCCAACAGAGACGTTGCAGTGCTCCGTCTCCCTCAGCCCACCGAAAAACGTCAGGCAATGGTTCTTTGCCCTATGGAAGATGTTGACCCCGATGACGATTTTGCAGCTCTCGGCTACCCCAGCAATCAGGCTACCGATTGGCCAAAATTCAACACCGACGACATCACCGTAACCAAAGGTGGCATCAAAAAAGCCGACAGAATAATCGGTCTTGATGTTTATATGCTCGACCTCACAATCACCCACGGTAACTCAGGCGGTCCTCTTGTTAACTCTAAGGGTGAAGTTGTGGGCATCAACACCTTTGGTCTCAATCAGGATAACTATGCAATTGCCATAGATGAGCTTCTTGCAGTTATAGACGAAGACAAAATCCCCGTAACACTTCACGGCGATGTTAACTGGCTCCTTGTTGCCGGCGGCGTTTTGCTTGTTGCCATAATTGCTCTTGTTATCGTTCTTATTGTTCGCCGAAACAGAGTTGTTCCTGAAGAATTACCCCCTCAGCCTCCTATCGATAATTTCCCAAAAACCGAACAACATTCTCGCACAGCCAGAGTAGTTGCAATCGGAGGCACAATGAACGGCAAAAGATACGAAGTTAACGGAATAATAAAAATAGGCAGAAATTCAAGTGTTTGCGGCATCGCTTATCCTGTTAACACTCAGGGTGTAAGCGGAGAACACTGCGAAATCTCTTTCGATGGTTCCGTGTGCTATGTTAAAGACCTCGGTTCGAGCTATGGCACCTTCACCTCCGATGGTAAAAAGCTTGCTCCAAATGTTCCTAAACTGCTGAATAGCGGCGACAAGTTCTATCTTGCAATTCCCGAAAACACATTTGAAGTCAGATTCTAATTTTCGTCTGGAGTGATATGAGTGAACATTAACAATCTCTGCTACCATTGCTTTTCCGAAAAGCCCGTAGCAGAAAAACCGTGTCCCAAATGCGGATACATATACACTCCAAACTCATCGCCTTCCAGGCATCTTCTCCCCGGTACCATTCTTTGCAATCGCTACATAGTGGGAGAGGAGCTTGGAGCAGGCGGCTTTGGCGTAACCTACAAATGCCTCGATATGTCACTTGGCGGTGTGTGTGCAATAAAGGAATTTTTTCCTGCCGCTATTGCATTACGAACTGCCCCAAGTCCGGCTGTGATGGTTGATTCCGATAATCTTCCTCGCTACAATCGTTTCAAACAGCGTTTTGTAAGCGAAGCAGATCTTCTCAGAAGACTGAATCATCCCAACATCATATCCACCTACGACAGCTTCTATGCCAACAACACTGCCTATTATGTGATGGAATATTGTAACGGCGTTAACCTTCGTTGTTATTCCAACAATTTTAGCCGTCGTGTTAGCTATGAAGAGGGAATAAATCTTCTCTGTCAGGTTATGAACGGACTCGAATACATTCATTCACAGGGCATTTTCCACCGCGACATAGCTCCCGATAATATATACGTCACAAACAATAATAATGTTAAAATTCTCGATTTTGGCTCTGCCCGAAGCGAAATGGAGCAGCAAAACCGCGAACTTTCCGTAATCCTTAAGGTTGGATATGCTCCCCTCGAGCAATATGGAGGACGAGGCAAGCAAGGCCCCTACACCGACATCTACGGTCTTGCCGCAACCTTTTATCATTTAATGACGCAAAAGGTTCCGCTCGAATCTACCGAACGTGTTGTAGACGACGGTCTCGTGCCGTTTTCGTCTCTCAGACCGGATCTGCCTCACAATCTCCAATATTGTGTAGAGCAGTGTATGGCTCTTTCGGCATCGGCACGACCGGCAAGCATTGCCCAGATGAGGTCAATTCTTTGGCCAACTAAGGCAGACTCGGCTTCTCAACGGATTCAGGCTCAAAAAATAAATTGGTCACCAACAACACATAAGCAGAATAATCGCCCTAATGTTGAGGTTAAGGTTAAATCTGTAACTCCGGTAAAGGCTAAGCAATCCGTGGCAGAAATAGCAAAAACTGCTCAGGCTGTGGTGCAAAAACCGGCATCTGTTGCAGAGAGTCCAAAACCCAAAAAGGTAATCACTTCAGGTCAGCGTCAATATGGTAGGCTTTCGGCTTCAATTTATGCAAGAGCAAGTGCCTATGTTATCGATTTGCTGGTGTGGGGTGTGATATATTTCACAATACTGTATTTGTCAATTGGCGAATTCGATTCTGTGTTTATAGGATTTGCAACAATGTTTCCGGTTGTGTTCACTGTAGCAAACATCGCACTTGAGTTCATAAGCTCCCAAACTGTGGGCAAAGCTCTTTTAGGACTTCGGGTTTGCGGCAGAGTTTATTATGAGGTTGAACCCGGCGAAATCATTATTCGCAACATAATAAAGCTTCTGGGGATTTTTGTGTATGTGTTTGGTGACGAAGGCAAATTGCTTGAAGATAAAACAGATAGTATGGTATGTATAGTCGAAAGAGAGTAATCCGAATATGCTAAAAAGGCATAGCTTCGGCAACTTTTGGCTAAAGGAATGAGGTAACACACGATGAATTATGGAGATTTGGGCAAAAGAGTTCTTGCCCGTATAATTGACTTGATAATAATTTCTTTGATAGACGCAGTCATTGCATGGCTCACATTTGCACTTGGCGGCTTAAGCTTCGGATTTTTTGCTGTTGGCATACCTTTGGTGCTTTTAACCGAAATTGTGTATTATGTAGCAATGGAGGGCGGCTCAATGCACGCAACAGTGGGCAAACGAGTTATGGAGCTGTATGTTGCAGGCGAAACCGGAGAGGGTATCAGCTATGCAACCGCTATTTTGAGATATCTTTCAAAATATGTTTCCGGTCTCATATTGTGCATAGGCTATCTTATGGCACTTTTTAACAACGAAAAACAGTGCCTTCACGATATGATTGCCAAAACCTATGTTGTCAGCGGTCTGGCAGAAGAAGCTCGCCCGCACTCCGGTGGTTTTGCACGTCAAAAACGTGTATCAAAAGGTGCTTTTGCATCCAATAGTCAGCTCATTGGCATAACCGGTCCTCTTGCCGGCACAGTCTATCCCATCCCCCAGTCCGGACTCACCATAGGAAGGGATGGACTCCGATGCAATATTGTTGTGCCCGAGTCTCAAGCTAAGGTGAGTCGTTGTCACTGTCTCATAACATATAACCCCATGTCGGGAATGTTTGTTCTCAGCGACCGCAACTCAACTCATGGCACCTTTCTTGCAAACGGAAAGCGTGTGCCTAAGGGGCAGCCAATTGCACTAAAGAGCGGCGACCGCTTCTATCTGGCAACACCCCAGAATTCTTTTGAAGTAAGATAGGAGGAAGAATAATGAATAATAAATCAAACAATAACTATCCACCATCGGCCTATCCCGACTCTCAGTATCCAATGTCGGAATATGGGCCCGTTCGCAAAACCTCAAGCTGGCAAATAGTTATCGTTTCTGTTATAGCTGTTGTTATTGTAGCCTTAGTCACAACTCTTGTTGTTCTGATCAAAAAAGGAGACAATGGTTCAATGATGCCTCCGCCACCGCCAATGTATAATGCGGAGCCGGGAAGTGTTATGCTCAACGGTCAACAGATAACCTTCGACGTTATTCTGGAAAATGGCAGAACCTACCTTCCTGTTGATGATTTTGCAAAAGCTGTTGGCTACGATTGCGTAATAGATGATGGCACCATAAAGATTATGGCTCCAACCGAAATCTACACCCTCAACGTAGACGACACAATCGTTATTGCCGATGATCAGACGGCAGGCACCAAAACAACCATTGCCATCACAACAGCCCCCTTTGTTAATGGCGAAAAAACATATATCTACGCAAGAGACCTTGCTCTTTATATGAAAAACACCTACGTTACCTACAATGCCGGTATGCAGATTGTAGAAATCAATGTTGGCATGGGTGGTCCCGGAATGCCACCGCCGCCACCGGGCGGTCAGATGCCTCAGGGCGGTCAGCCTCCTATGGGCGGTCAGCCCCCTATGGGCAGTCAACCTCCTCAGGGTTCACAACCTCCTGCAAATCAATAATACTTTATAAAAAATATAGAAAGAAGGAAAAAATTATGGCTATACAACAGTGCCCCAACGGACATATGTATGATGATGAAAAAAGTGCAAATTGCCCATTCTGTAATGGAGTTGGCGTTGCTAATGCAACTGTACCTCTTGGTCAGAGCTTCGACGGCTCTTCAAACGATTTTCCCTCAACCTTGCCTCTTGGTGGTAACGACGGCTATGTTAACCCCAATCCGCCTGTAACCGATGCAAATGTTGATTTTCCCAAAACAAAACCCATAGAGGGCGAACACGCAATCACTGTTTATCTTGATGCAACACCAAGCGGAAATAAGCCTGTGAGAGGTTGGCTTGTGTGTGTTGAAGGCAAAAATAGCGGCGGCGACTATAAGCTCTATAGCGACAAAAACACCGTTGGCAGAGGCGAAAAAAATGACATCAAACTCGATTTTGACGACAAGCTTTCCAGAGGTGTTGCTGCAATAGTTAACTATGACGCTAAAAACAATAAGTTCTATATCTACGGTGGCGATGCCCGCAGCAACATTTATGTTAACGGAAATCCTGTTATGAGTCCTATTGAACTTAAAGATTATGACGTAATTGAGCTTGGTTCAACAAAACTCATTCTGCGCACTCTTTGCAACAAATCCTTCAGTTGGGAATCTTATGGCAAAGATGACAAAAAAGCAGAATAATCATTGATTTAACACCATTGGTTATATATTTCGTAGGGGCGGATGCCCTCATCCGCCCACTATCGGAATATTTCCGTATTCGTATTATTGTGTGTTTATTGATTTAATTTTTGTTTATCAAAATTTCTATTGCACACATCTCATACAGTTCGTAAAAATTGCAAAAACTCTGTAATATGTAAATTAATCACCAAAATGGTGAAATTAAAGTTTTAATAACATAACATAATCATTTTTCACCCTTTCGGTGATTAATTTAAAACCAAATAATCTTAAAGAAAGAAGGAAAATAAGTGATGAACATAGACTTATACACCTATACAAATACCGGCTCAAGAGAACTCAACGAAGATAGCTTCGACACAATCATCGAAAAAGAAAGATGCGTTGCTGTTGTTTGTGATGGTCTTGGCGGTCACAATTGCGGTGAAATTGCCTCTCAGGCTGCAGTAAAAAACATTTCGCTTCCCCTTGCTCAACTCACCAAAATCACTGCTTCAAACATTCAGGCAATTCTAAAAATGGTTAACGACGGCATCATCAAGCTTCAAGGCTCCGATGCACGCCTCAAGGGCATGAGAACAACAGCCGTTGGCTGCGTTATCGACAAAAACATCCTGACCTATTTCAATAGCGGAGATTCCCGTTTTTACTATTTCTCCGGCGGTAGCATAACCCAAATGTCTAAAGACCACAGTGTGTCGCAAATGTCGGTTACAATGGGCGAAATGTCCTTCGATGCAATTCGTGGTGACGCCGACCGCAACAAGCTTTTAAAGGTTCTCGGCGAGGCAACCGATGGCGACTGCGGCACTGTGTATCAGCCAATTGTATGCAAAAGCGGCGATGCTTTTCTGCTTTGCAGCGATGGCTTTTGGGAGAATGTGATAGAGGAAGAAATGGAAATTGACCTTTCCAAATCTGCAACAGCAAAAGAATGGATCGACTATATGCTCGTTCGTCTTCTTGTTCGCTACACAGGCAATAATGACAACTTCACCGTAATTGGTGGCATAATACAATAACAATTGGGAGGGAAAAATTATGTATTGTAAATTTTGTGGCAACAAAATAGTCTCCAATGCATCACAGTGTATGCGTTGCGGTGCACGAATAAATCTTGCCGATGGCGGCCAGACCTTCTATGAAGAAAATGAGCTTGATTCCTGGGTTGCAGGCTCCGGCTCCAATATTCCGCAAACCGAAATCAGAACAACGCCATATGGCAGAAAGAAAATTGCAAAACGAAACGGCAAAAAACCGTCAGGTTCAAATAAGCTTATCGTATTTTGTATAATATCTGCTCTCGTCATCGTGCTTCTTGTGGTGGCTATTATTGCCATCTCAAACAAGGATGGCGGGGAAGAGGGTAGTGTTGTAGGTTCTGATGCTTCCAGCACATCGGATGCAGCAGAGGTTATATCTGATGGAATTCACCCTTCAATAAAACAACTGCTGCCGAATGATAGTTCGACTACAGGAATAACAACCAATTCCGATGGAAGTAGTGGCAAAAGTAAAGCAGCAAATGATGCCAAAGGCAAAATAGCAACTGAAGATAAAGCAATAGCCGAAGCAAAATCTAAGGCAAAAGAAGCCAAAAAAGAAAGTAAACAACAAGCAAAAAAAACCGACCCTGCCCCTCAGGATGCACCAAAAAGCGAAGAGGCTAAAAAAGACAGTGGTAGCGGTGGTTCTGCAGTTGGAGGTTCCACAGTTGGCGGTTCTACTGGTGGTTCTACTGGTGGCGATTCTACTGGTAGCGGTTCTACAGGTGGTGGAAATAGTTCGGTATCATCACCAACAACAGAAGCTGCAAAATTCGACACAAGTGTGTGGGAATAATTTAAGGAGGTTACTATGAAAAAAGTATTCAGTATTATATTAATTGTATTTATATTTGCAACAGTATGTGTCGGCGTGTGTGCATATGAGAGTAATGAACCAAATACAATAAAAATTTATTTGAACGGAAAACTGGTAGACACAAAAGACACGAACGCTATGCTTATTAATGGAAGAACTATGGTTCCTGCCAGAGCAGTGTTTGAAGCAATGGGATGCAAGGTTAATTGGAATGCAACGATTCAAACGGTACAAGTGAGTGGTACATTTGATGGTGTAGCATTAAAAATAGGCAATAAAACAATGTCTAAAGTAAAAAGATATGAACAAGATAATGTGATACCGGTTGAAATGGAAGTTCCTGCACAAATTGATGAAAATAACAGAACGTTGATACCATTAAGAGCTGTAGCTGAGGCTTTAGATGCCGTGGTTATAACAAATAATGAGGACTGGAATAAAGGCAACAGAAATATCTATATAGAATCACAATATGACACAGTGGAAGATGATAAAGAAAGAGGCATAGTAAAGGTTAGTAAGAACGAAGAATATTGGTATGTTGATTATGCTAAAACAGCTGTGACTAAAAAATATGATTTTATAGGTAACATAGATGAGCTTGGTAGAGTAAAAGTTGGAACAGATACCGCTGGTAAGCTTAAATATGGATATATAAATATGAATAATCTGTCAAATTTTCCTATTAAGCCTTTTATTCCTTGCCAGTATGATTCAATTGAGCCAATAGATGGTGGATTCGCTTGCTTTTCTGGAACTGAATACTCTAAGCTTTCAGACAGTGGAGCAACAGATTTGAACTCAAGAATTATATATCAGGAAATAACCCCGTTTGTAAACGGAAAAGCAATAGCTAAAAATAGCGAAGGAAAATATGGTTACATAGATACATTTGGAAATGAAGTTGTTAAATTTGAGTATGATGAATTTAGAGCTTTCTGCAACGGCTTTGCTTTCGCAAAAAAAGACAATACCTACTTTAGCATTAATAATGAAGATGCAACCATAGTTGAATTAAAATATGATGAAATAAAAATCATAGATGATAACACTGCCATTGTAGTAAAATCTGAAAATTCGCAAAAGTCATATCATATTATAAATGCAGAAAATAAGACAATTGCAAATTTTGACGATTCTTTAACATCAAATGAAGAAAAATTAGATGACACTCAGGTAAAGGTAACCTACATACTCTCAGATGGAAGAAAAGTAGCTTTCACATATACTGTAGATAATGTTCCTTCAAAAGGTATCGCCCAAGTTACAACTAATGCAGATGGAGCAGTAAAATATATTGACGTTTATGGAAACAATGGCATTGTAACTGAATAAAATAACAAAATAAAGGATGAATAAAATGAAATGCGGAAGATGTGGAGCAGAAAATCCTGCTCAAAACACGCAGTGCTGGCATTGTGGTTTGCCTTTTTACACAGAGAACCCCAATGATAACTCAGTGCAAAATATGCCTCCGTGGCAACCGCCGATGCTGCCATATCTAAAAAAGAGAATATCAACCGGATGGCTCATATTCTACATAGCCTCGGCTGTTGTGGCATTGGTTCTTTTCATAGCCATAATCGTTGTTGCAATCACACCGGCAACGCCTCCGGCTGTTCCCGATAATCGTTTTTTCAACGAAGCGGAAACCGTAGCTCCAAATTTATCTCCGGCAGAAGATGCTGCATTAACTGAAAATGCGGACATACCAAATGAGGCTTTGCCATCAGAAAATGGCAAAGAACAACAAGAGCCATCGGCAGCCAAAGATACTGCATCGAACGATGCTAAAGGCAAAATAGCAGCTGAAGATAAGGCTGTAGCCGAATCAAAAGCTAAGGCAAAAGAAGCCAAAAAAGAAAGTAAACAACAATCAAAAAAATCCGCCCCTGCTCCTCAGGATGCACCAAAAAGCGAAGAGGCTAAAAAAGACGGTGGTAGCAATAACACCACAGGTGGCGGTTCCACAGGTGGTGGTTACACAGGTGGCGGTTACACAGGTGGCGGTTCTACAGTCGGTGGTTCCACTAGTGGCGGTTCTACAGGCGGTGGTTCCACTGGTGGAGGTTCTACTGGTGGAGGTTCTACTGGTGGTGGAAATAGTTCGGTATCATCACCAACAACGGAAGCTGCAAAAGTCGACACAAGTGTGTGGGAGTGAAAGTTGGAGGATGTTAGGAATACTAAGAAAAATAGATTGTTAGATCCCATTAATGACTTCTATGAAGAATTGCCCGACGGACAAGAACTTAGAGAGGATAGATACGGTGTTATTAATTCGGCAGGTGAGGTGGTTGTGGGTTTGTACTATAAATCTGCCGAAAAATTTTCGTTTGACAATGTATTCACCGGTGTTAAAACCGAAGAAGTAACAGGCGAAAATCAAGCTCCCCAAATCAAAGTTACCTACACTATTTGGGACAATCAAAAAGTATATTTCACATATCCAAAAGATAACGTTCCCGAAAAAGGTGTTGTTGAAGTAGAAACTCCCGCAGGGAATATGTATTATGACATCAATGGCAATGTCGGTGTTTTTTTACCATAATACCCAACAACAAAAATGCGATTAATACAGGCTTTTCGCGTGCAATATGCCTTTGATGAATTGCAATATAAAATTATTGTTTAGCTAAATAGCACCAAAGTGCAGCTAAATAAAATTTGCCTTTTAGCTGTGCGAAGCACAATTTAGCTGCCGGAGGCAATTTAGCTGACCATTGGTCAATTTAGCTTGCCGCAAGGCAAATTTAGCTAATTATTGTTTATTGCTTGCAGCAATAAACAATAATTTACATACCAAAAAAGATAAGAACTAAATACATTGCTAATCATTAAAAAACAAAAGTAAAGGATGTGCAAAAATGAAGTGCAAAAGATGCGGACGAGATAATCCGGAAAATGCTCAGCGTTGTATATATTGTAATGCACCGCTCACAAACAAACCGCAAAACAGCAAAAAAGGTGACAAAAAACTTATTGGCACAATAATAGCCCTGATCCTTGTGTTTGCCTGTGTTGCAGGCACCTTTGCCTACCAGCAGTTCTGGCCACGCAAAAAAGGCTTCGGAATGGGTGGCGGCGGCACCGGTGGCTTTGGCTCCATATCAACCGGTGGTGGAGGCGGCGAAACAATTGTTGCTCAAAATCCCGTTACCATAGATGGCAATGACCCTGAGGTTGAAATCAACTTTTTCACTGCCGACAAGTTCGACCTTCTTGTTGGTTCAACTCAGGATGTTAAATTCACTGCCGAGATTTTTTCAGAAAACGAACTTGCTCCCACCGACCTTGTTGTCACAGACGGTGCAGGCAACAGCATCGGTTATATGAACGATGACGGCACAAGCGGCGACGCAAAAGCAGGTGACGGCATCTACACTCTCATTGCCTCGGTCAACTCCAACATGAAAAAAGCTCTCACCTACACTCTGAAGGCAAAAGATGCTGTAAGCAATGCAGTTAAGCTGTTTTTCTATACCGACATAACCGCTGCCGATTTCACCTTCTACAAAGAAACCGTTGCAAAAATTGTTGAAATAAACGAACCTCTTGGCATTCAACAGCTTCTTATGGGCAACTCAGGCATTAAGGCATGCACTGTGTCTACCGATCGCAAACAGGTTAAAATTGAATTCAATTCCGGAATAACCTGTGTTTGGGAAGACGACACCACCGATGGTGCCCAGCTCAAAGGCACATCGGCCGACGGCAGAGTTCTATATTCCGACTACGACGGCGTTGCAGCCGAGGTTCGCAGTGCAAATCTTTCTTCGGCAGTTTCCGATGGTGACGTGTATGTTCTCAGACCATATCGCAGCACCGACTTCCAATATGACGACTTCAAAACAGCTGGCAAAATCATTGCCGACACTCTTGGCGGTGAAATGGTTGTTCGCGATAACGAAAAGGCAAATCTTGATGCTTTCAAGGCTTTTGGTGACTATGGCACAATTCTCATCGATTCTCACGGAAAGCTTGACTACGATGGTAACCCAGCAATTTTGACCGGCGTTTCCTACACATCTGCCGATTCTTTCTCATCTGCCGATTGGCAAAGCAAACGACTCCACGTAAGCATCTCCAAAACTTCAGGTGCACGTGTGGCAATCGACGGCGACTTCTTCGAACGTTACTATGCCGACCATTCCCTCGACGGTGCTTCCATCTATCTTGGCACCTGCTATAGCATGGCAAACGAAACCATCGCCAATGCCCTCATAAAGAAAGGTGCTAAGGTTGTATATGGCTTCTCCAAACCCGTGACCGTTACCTACTGTAACGACGTTTTGAAAGAACTCTACATTAACCAGCATCTCCTCGGCACCTCCAACGTTCGTGATGCCTTCAACAACACCCGTAGCACCTGCGGTCAGAGCGATCCCCATAACAACAAGAACTGCGAGCTTCTCAAAAAAGGCGACGACACCTTTATTATGACATCCTACGCAGGCAGGGGCACAGCGGTTGGTGCAGTTATGGATTCGGGCGATGGCTCCAACATCAAAAATGCTCTTGTTCGCATCTACAAAAACGGTGGCTTTGTTGCATCGGTAAGAACCGATTCCTCCGGCAAATACAGCAAAAAGCTTGCCTCCGGCGATTATGTGTTCAAAATCTCAAAGCCTCACTATAAGAGTGCAAAAATTGCCGTTACAATCGACAAAAACGTTACGGTATATAACGAAACATCTCTTATGATGAAAGTTGGCATAACCGATGGTTTTGCTAACGGTGTGATAAGTGATGCACTTTCGGGCGAGGCGGCTTCGTCGGTATATATTCAAATGAGAAAAAGCTGGAACAACCGCACCGGTGCCGTTGTTCACACAACAACCACCAACGATAGCGGCTATTACGAAATCCGCTACACCCCGGGCTACTACACCATTGAATATTCCAAAGAGGGCTACATAACCTCATATCTCAACATAGTAATCGGCATAGTAGACTTCCGTTCTCAGAATGCAGTAATTTCTCCCGAAATGCCCGACGATGGCAATTTTCGAATTGTGCTTTCGTGGAGTAATGCGCCAAAAGATCTTGATTCTCACCTTACCGGACCCAATGCCGATGGCTCAAGATTCCACCTTTATTATCGCTACGCCAACACAAGCAGCGCAAACAGTAATGCCGACTATTATCAGCTCGACCTTGACAATACCGATATTGTTTCATATCCTCACATTCCCGAAACAACAACAATAGTAACTCAGCTCGACGGAACCTACCGTTACTCTGTTCACGATTTCTCCAACAGCAGCAATTCGGGAAGCTATGCACTTTCCAATTCTAATGCAACGGTAAATGTGTATAAGGGGTCGGTGCTTGTTGCAACATTCCACGTGCCCACCGGTGTAAAAGGCACTATCTGGACTGTTTTTGAACTGAACGGTAACGAGATTAAACCCATAAACAAATTTAGCAGCGGTTCAGGAGGTAACATTGGTAACTTCTGATTAAAATGCTGATTAATAAGTAGAGCAAGGTTAAATTTTTTCACAAACGCATTGATATTTTTTTAGATAAGTGATATAATGGGACTGTCACATTAAACATTTTAAATGCATAAGATTTCGATTGATGTAGGGGTCGATGCCCACATCGACCCGTAATATCCGGGCGGATGTGGGCATCCGCCCCTACAAAATTGACACAATTACGCATATATTTGTTTAATGCTACAGCCCCATTAATCTTTATAACATTATCAATATATTTTAAGGAACGGCGATGCATATGAATCTTGAATGGAAAAAACTTTTAAAAATTGCTCTAACGGCCTTTCTGCTGTATCTGGGCATATATTATTGGAAAAACGTGTCTCATGGCATATATGTTGTTTTAAGCTCTTGCAGTCCAATTTTGATTGGTTTTTCAATTGCATATGTGCTCAACATCCTTATGAGCTTTTATGAGCGTCACTATTTTAAGAGAATTGCATCAAAGCCCTTTGTTGCCAAGTCAAAAACGGTTGTTTGTATGCTTGCTGCCGTTGTGAGCTTTTTTGCAATTGTAGCTCTCATAATAAGGCTTATTGTGCCGGAGTTGATTTTGTGTATCAAGTTTCTCTTGGCTCAGATTCCGCCTTTTGTTGATTCTATTCTCGGTAACGACAACATCACCCAATACATTCCAAAAGAGCTTTTAAAAACTCTTTCCGATGTGAACTGGCAGCAGATGGTGTCGAAGGTGGTTCAGTTTGTAGCTTCCGGAGTCGGCACGGCAGCCGGAGCACTTTTCAGTGCAATTTCGTCGGTTGTGTCGGTAATAATAACTGTGTTCATCAGCATAATTTTTGCCATATACTTTATGCTTGGCAAAGAAAAGCTCCGTAAGCAATCATCACGTGTTCTGCATTTATATCTTCCAAAAGCCGAAAATAAAATACGTCACATCTTTTCGGTGTTTGATGAAAGCTTCCACAAGTTCATTGTGGGACAGTGTGTTGAATCGGTTATTTTGTGGGTACTGTGTAGCTTTGGTATGATGATATTCAAGTTCCCCTATGCTCAGATGATTGGTGCGTTCATAGGCTTCACAGCTCTCATTCCTGTTGCCGGAGCCTACATTGGTGCCATTGTTGGTGCAATAATGATAATGACCGTATCTCCCCTTAAAGCACTTTTGTTTATTCTTTTTATAATAGTGCTTCAGCAGTTAGAGGGCAATTTTATATATCCAAAGGTTGTTGGCAAGTCAATTGGTCTGCCTGCAATATGGGTGCTGGCTGCAATCACCATTGGCGGAGGAATTATGGGCATTTTCGGAATGCTTATCGGTGTGCCGATTTTCGCCGCATTGTATCGTCTCTTAAAAGAAGACCTTTCGCTTCGCGAAGAAAATGAGCTTTGCAAAAAGACACCA
Organism: Oscillospiraceae bacterium; assembly: GCA_015068985.1. GTDB lineage: Bacteria > Bacillota > Clostridia > UMGS1810 > UMGS1810 > RGIG1828. The sequence continues at coordinate 11,800 of SVJL01000010.1, read as the reverse complement.
TCAACGCCAAATAGTGAACCCCCAAAAGCTTAATACAAGAAAAAATGGTCCTGTCGAATGACAAGACCATTTTTATTATATTCACAATTGAACAATCAAAATATATTTCGTCCGTTTGGCAAAAATAAGCACGTGAGCCTATTTTACGCAAATAGCGGACGAAAATCTTTTTGGGCATACTCAGATAGCTCTGGTAACCTTATTTGAACGAAGGCAGCTTGTGCAAACGTTAACTCTTTTGGGTGTACCGTTAACAAGAGCTCTTACGCTTCTAACGTTAGCTTTCCATGTTCTGTTTGATCTTCTGTGTGAGTGGCTCACCTTTATACCAAAAGTAACGCCTTTACCACAAATTTCGCATTTTGCCATGTATATGCACCTCCTTGGCTTAATCCGTTCATAAAACATATGATATTATAGCAGAAAATAAGAGCAATTGCAAGTGTTTTTTTAATTTTTTTTCTAAATAATGAAATTCTGTCAGTTTTTAGCAAAATAATAAAATTTTTTTATCAAAACTATTTGAATTTAACTAAAAATAGTGTATAATATAAAGCATCTATACCATCGGAGGTGCATTATGGAAAATTACACATTCAGCGTAGAACTCGGCCGAATTATTTCTGAGTTTGATCTTGAGCCGATTTGCGTTTTTGAAAAATATGAAAAAGTGAAAATTGTCACAAACGAGGTTAACCGTCCAAGCTTGCAGATAGCAGGTTTTTTTGACTATTTTGATAATAACCGAATTCAGATTATGGGTAGGGTAGAGTTTTCGTATCTTGAAAAAATGACTTCTGACCAGAAAAGAGAGGCACTCGAAAAGCTTTTTGAAAAAAACATTCCCTGCGTTATTGTTACCCGTGGAATGGAAATCTACCCCGAGATGACACAGCTTGCCGAAAAGCACAAAACTCCCGTTCTCAGAACAAACAACTCAACCTCACGTTTTATGAGCTCACTCATTGCGTTTCTGAATGTGGAGCTTGCTCCCCGTCTGACTATGCACGGCGTGCTGGTTGAGGTGTATGGTGAGGGTATTCTTCTTTTGGGCGACTCGGGCGTCGGCAAATCGGAAGCTGCCATAGAGCTTGTTAAAAGAGGTCACCGTCTTGTTGCCGATGATGCGGTTGAAATCAAGCGTGTGTCCGACATTTCTCTTCTCGGCTCAGCACCCGATGTTATCCGCCATTTTGTTGAGCTTCGGGGCATAGGCATTGTTGACGTTAAGATGATATTTGGTATCGGTGCCGTTAAAAATGTTGAAAAGATAGATTTTATCATTAATCTTGAGCTTTGGCAGGATAAGAAGCAATACGACCGTTTGGGTCTCACAACCGAATATACCGACATTTTAGGCATAAACATTCCGTCAATCACCGTTCCCGTTAAGCCGGGACGTAACCTTGCAGTTGTAATTGAGGTTGCCGCAATGAATAACCGCCAGAAAAAAATGGGCTATAATGCAGCAGAGGCACTCAACAATCGTTTTATGTCGGAAATGAATAATAAATCCACAGAAGAATAAATCTATTTATATATTATCCGGAGGTAGAATATTATGTATTATATAGGCATAGATCTTGGCGGAACAGGAGCCAAAGCGGGCATCGTAACCGAAGAAGGCACCATCATTGCCAAAGGCAGTGTTCCAACCAAGCAGCTTGTTGGCTTTGAAGCCATTGTTGAGGCTATGGCAAAACTTGCACTTAAAGTGATGGAGGATGCGTCTGTCAGCCTTGATGAAATAAAATGTGTTGGAATTGGTTGCCCCGGTTCTATAGACGACAAAAACGGCATTGTATACTATTCCAATAATCTGGTTATGGAAAATGCTCCCATATGCGATGAAATGAAAAAATATATTAACAAACCCATTTTCATTGGCAATGATGCCAACTGTGCAGCCTTGGGTGAGTTTTATAATCTTGATGACGACTCCGTTGAAAACTTTGTTGCCGTAACTCTTGGCACAGGTGTTGGCGGCGGCATAATTCTGGGCAAAAAGCTCTACACAGGCTTTAACGGTGCCGGCGGAGAAATTGGCCACATTAACCTTTGCTTTGGCGGCGAACCCTGCACCTGCGGCCGTAGCGGATGTTGGGAAGCTTATGCATCTGCCACGGCTCTCATTCGCGATACCGAGCGTGCAGCAAAGGCAAACCCCGACTCGCTTCTTGCAAAAATGGTCAACGAAAACGGCGGCAGAGCAACGGGCAAAATTCCTTTTGATGCGGCGCAGGCAGGCGATGAAACCGGCAAAAAGGTTGTTGATGCCTACATCAGCTATGTTGGCGAGGGTATTGTTGACATAATAAACATTTTCCAGCCTGAGGTTGTTGCCATTGGCGGCGGCGTATGCAATCAGGGTGACAATCTGCTTGTGCCTTTAAGAGAGTATGTTGCACCCCGAACCTATGGTGCCGGCCTTATTCCTGCAACAAAAATTATCATTGCATCTCTTGGCAATGATGCCGGAATTATCGGTGCTGCTTTTTTGGGAAAAGAATAATTTTTGATTCGTCAAGAAAGGTCGTGAACGTAATTTCTAAATACAGCGAAATATATGGGCTTTTTAAAGCGGAATTTCCGGCTCTCGAAGCAGTTTGCAACGAGCCGATGAAAAATCACACATCCTTCCATATTGGCGGCAATGCAGACATTTTTGTTATGCCAAAGTCGGAAGACGAAATTATTTGTGCAATTGCTTTTTTCAAAAGACATCTTGTCCCTCTCACAATAATCGGCAACGGCTCAAACCTCCTTGTTTCCGACAATGGCATAGAGGGAGCAGTCATATGCATAGGCAAAAGCTTTTCTGATGTTTCGGTCAATGGCTCAAAGATAACTGCCTCGGCAGGTGCTCTCCTTTCGTCAATTGCACAGACTGCACTAAAGCATTCACTCACAGGCTTTGAGTTTGCATCGGGAATTCCAGGCTCTCTTGGGGGAGCAATTGTTATGAATGCCGGAGCTTATGGCGGAGAGATGAAAGACTGTGTTGTTAAAACACGTTATCTTGACCAAAACGGAAATCTTTGTGAATGCATAGGTGATGAACACGGCTTTTCTTATCGCAAAAGCCGCTTTACAAACGGCGAAATAATCCTCTCTGCCACTTTAGAGCTAAAAGAGGGCAATGCAGATGCAATAAAAGAAGAAATGCACTCTCTTGCCGCAAAAAGAAGAGAAAAACAGCCCCTCGAATACCCCAGTGCAGGCAGCACCTTCAAACGTCCCGAGGGAGCCTTTGCCGCAAAGCTTATCGACGATGCAGGGCTCAGAGGTTATTGTGTGGGTGATGCTCAGGTATCGGAGAAGCACTGCGGCTTTGTTGTGAATAAGGGCAATGCAAGCTTTGATGATGTAACAAAACTTATGACGCACATTCAGAAGGTCGTTAAAGAAAAATTTGGCTATGATCTTGAGCCGGAGGTTAAAATTCTTTGACCTAAAACATAAGTGTTTTTGAGGAGTTTTAGGCGAGGTCTAATTACTCTCTTTCGGCAAGACAAAATATTGTGAATGATATTAACTCCCTCGATGAAAAATTTTTTGAAAGAAGATGTGATATTTGAAAAACAGCTATTTTAAGTATATTAAACCCCATATTCTATTTTTCATATTCGGCCCCTTGTTTATGATAACTGAGGTTGTGGGTGAGGTTTTAATGCCAAAGCTCATATCTCTCATCATCGACGGTGGCATCGATGCCGGAAATGTCAACTACATAATAAAGGTTGGTCTTTCAATGGTTGGTGTTGCACTAATGATGATGGCGGGCGGTGTGTTGGGTAACTACTTTGCTGTGAGAGCGTCAATCGGGTTTTCAAGTGATTTGAGGGGGGATTTGTTCCGCAAGGTACAAACCTTTTCGTTCAAAAATATTGACCGTTTCTCTACGGCATCTTTGGTCACCCGTCTCACCAATGACATCACCCAGATGCAAAATGTTATCCGAATGAGCCTTGTTATGCTTCTTCGTGCTCCCGGTATGCTCATTGGTGCTCTTATTATGGCAATATCCATCAATGCACGTCTGGCAGCTGTTATAGCTATCATAATACCCATTCTTTCGGCCTGCATCATAACAATAATGGTGAAGGCTTTTCCTCGTTTTAATGTTATGCAAAAAAAGCTCGATAAGCTTAACCGCGACATTCAGGAAAATCTCACCAACGTTCGTGTTGTCAAATCTTTTGTCCGCACCGAACACGAAAAAGAAAAATTCAACACCTCCAACCGTGACCTGCGTGACAATACCCTGCGTGCAATGTATCTGGTTATCAAAAACGGTCCGGTTATGACTCTTATGATGAACATAACCACCATCGCCGTTGTGTGGTATGGGGGCAATTTTGTAGTGGCAGGCTCAATGAATATTGGCGAGCTAACTGCTTTCACAACCTACATTGTTCAGATTCTTATGTCGCTTATGATGGTGTCGATGATAATTCTTCAGGCATCACGTGCTCTTGCTTCGTCGCGCCGCATAAAAGAGGTTTTAAACGAAATTCCCGACATTGACGACTCAAATGCCGCCTGCAAAGAGAAAACCGTGGAGCAGGGCAGGGTAGAGTTCAAAGATGTTTGTTTTGCCTATGGCGACGGCGCAAACAATGTGCTCGAGAACATCAGTTTTGTTGCCAACCCCGGCGAAACCCTCGGCATTGTTGGTGCAACAGGTTCGGGCAAAACAAGCCTTGTTCAGCTCATTGCAAGGCTCTATGATGTCACAAGCGGTCAGATTCTTGTGGATAGCGTTGACGTCAGAGACTATTCTCTCTATAATCTTCGTGAGGGAGTTGGCATGGTTCTCCAAAAAAACACCCTCTTTTCGGGCACAATTGACGAAAATCTTCATTGGGGCAAAGAAGATGCCACCGATGAAGAAATTGCCGATGCCGCCAAAAACGCTCAGGCTCATGGCTTTGTCACATCTTTTACCGATGGCTACAACACCGAGCTTGGTCAGGGTGGTGTTAATGTGTCTGGCGGTCAGAAGCAGCGTCTTTGCATTGCCCGTGCTCTCATAAAAAATCCACGCATCCTGATTTTAGACGACAGCACCAGTGCAGTCGACACGGCAACCGAAGCCAAAATCCGCGACACATTCTCCAATCAGCTGGGCACCACCACCAAAATCATCATTGCTCAGCGAATCAGCTCAGTTATGGATGCCGACAAAATCCTTGTTATTGACGACGGCAAAATTGTTGGTTCAGGCACCCACGCCGAGCTTTTAAAAGACAATGAAGCCTACAGGGAAATATATTATTCTCAGCGTGATAAGGAGGCGAACGAATAATGGACAATCAAAAGAAGGAACGACTCCTCAAACGCTATAGCTCAAGCTTCAGCTCAAAAATGCCCTCGGGCGGTAACAGAGGCCCCGGAGGCGGACCCGGAAGAGGCAGAATGATGGGCAAAGGCGGCAAACCAAAAAACACATCCGCCACAGTAAAGAGACTGTTTTCCTACATTGCTTGCGACAAGCACAAAATTATTCTTGCATTCATTTTTGTTCTCATAAGTTCGGCTTCTACTCTTGCCGGCTCATATATGCTACGCCCCATAATCAATAACTACATTGTCCCCGGCAACATCAAAGGTCTTGTTGGTGCACTCTGCCTTATGGCACTCATCTATCTTGCCGGAGTTCTCACCTCATATTTTCAGGCAAAAATTATGGTTGGCATCTCTCAGCGTGCTCTGTGCCGCATAAGGGAAGAGCTTTTTGGCAAAATGCAAAATCTGCCGGTCGGGTTTTTTGACCGAAATGCCAGCGGTGAGCTTATGAGCCGTTTCACCAACGATGTTGACACGGTTGGCGAAATGCTCAATCACACAATTGTTCAGCTTTTCTCGGGCATCATTACCATAATCGGCACTTTTTCTTTGATGATATACACCAACTGGAAGCTTGCCATCATCACAATTGTTATGATTCCTGTTTTTGCCAGAACCGCCGCATCTCTTGCCAAGCGGAGCCGCAAGTTTTTTTCGGCTCAGCAGGCGGCACTTGGTGCTGTTAACGGCTACATTGAAGAAACCGTATCGGGTCAGAAGGTTGTTAAGGTTTTCAACCACGAGCATCAGGCGTGTGAAGAATTTGGCATTCTTAATGAAGAGCTTCGTTCCCGTCAGGTTAAGGCTCAGTTTTTTGGTTCGATGATGGGCCCCATTATGGGAAACTTAAGTCAGGTTAACTATGCCCTCACAGCCACAGTCGGCGGTCTTATGTGTATTCTTGGCGGCTTCGACGTGGGCGGTTTGGCGGTGTTTGTTAACTATTCACGCCAGTTCAGCCGCCCCATAAACGAAATTTCCATGCAGGTGACCAACATCTTCTCCGCACTTTCCGGTGCAGAGCGTGTGTTTGCCGTTATGGACGAAGAACCCGAAGCCGATATGACTGAAAAACCGTCAATTGGTGATGTTCAGGGCAAAATTGAGCTCAAAAATGTAACCTTTGGCTACACACCCGAAAAGGTTATCTTAAAAGACATTAACCTCGTTGCCCAAAAGGGACAGAAAATCGCTTTTGTTGGTTCCACCGGTGCCGGCAAAACCACCATAACCAACCTCATAAACCGTTTTTATGATATCGACACTGGCTCAATTCTTATAGATGGCACCGACATCAGGGAATACAACAAGCCAAGTCTCAGAGCAAACATTGCAATGGTTTTGCAAGACACCCACCTTTTCACAGGAACAGTGCGTGAAAACATTCGCTACGGGCGCCTTGATGCCACCGACGAAGAGGTGATTGAAGCTGCTAAAACTGCCAGCGCCCATTCCTTTATTATGCGTCTGCCAAAGGGCTACGACACAGTTCTGGAGGGCGACGGTGCAAACCTCAGTCAGGGGCAGCGTCAGCTTCTCAACATTGCCCGTGCGTCAATTTCAAAAGCTCCGATTCTGATTCTCGATGAAGCCACAAGCTCGGTGGACACACGCACCGAAAAGCACATTGAGCATGGAATGGATCGCCTTATGAAAAACCGCACCACCTTTATCATTGCTCACCGCCTCTCTACCATCCGAAATGCCGACACAATTCTTGTGCTTGAGCAGGGCGAGGTTATTGAACGGGGCTCCCACGATGAACTCCTTGAGCAAAAAGGCAGATACTATCAGCTCTACACCGGCGCTGTTGAGCTTGATTAATAAAGTGTAACCAAAATACCCATACCCTCATATAATGATATTAGTCACTATAGCCGAAAGGGAATAATCCGAACCTTTTACTCTATGTCGGCTAAAAGGGGGTATGGGTATTGTTTTTTAAAAATTTCTTAAAAAAGCTGTGGGGGTTGTGCATTTTGGGTTTTGTTGCCGGAATTTTTATTGCCTTTATTATGCCCCCGATTGTAATAGCTCTTATTGAGGGCATACTTCTGGCACTTTTGTGTATTGCAATATATTGCAGTAAATAGTGAAAGGGGGAAAGATTATGAAGGTTGTTGTGTGGAATGCACCGGGTATGTTCAAAAAATTACTTAAAAAGTTTTTCAAAATAAACAGTGAGGAATAATACGGTAAATTATTGTTTAGAGCACTGTATAGGCTGTAGCGAAAGGCTTCTCCTTGAGGAGAGGCTCCGCCGCAGGCGGTGGTGAGGTGTAGCCGCAAAGCGGCGTTAATAAGGCACTTGTTGTAAGCAAGACACCTCATCCACCGCTAACGCGGTCCCCCTTCCCCTCTAAGGGGAAGGCTTGGCTAAACAATAATTTACTTTTCCAAATAATAAAATCGGTTGACAACAGAGCCTAATTTGTATAAGATATATATATAACTTCATCAAAAATATTTGCGTTCATTCATTGCATCACATTTGATTCGGTGCAAAAATGATTGAACGCAAATAAAATGTACATTGGAGCAAGCTATGTCAGATTTTGCACATTTGCATCTTCACACTCAATACAGCCTTCTTGACGGTGCCGCCGACATCGGCAAGGTCATAGAGCGTGCAAAGGATTTTGGTATGAAGTCTGTTGCAATCACCGACCACGGCGTTATGTATGGAGCAATCGAGTTTTATGAAGCTGCAGTTTCAAATGGAATAAAACCCATAATCGGCTGTGAGGTCTACACCGCCCCCCGAAGCCGAAAAGACAAAGATGCCACACTCGATAAAAGATACGGGCATCTTGTTTTGCTGTGCAAAAATGAAATTGGCTACCGCAACCTTATGAAGCTTGTCACTGCGGGGCACACCGAGGGGTTTTACTATAAACCCCGAATCGACAAGGAACTTCTGAAATCTCACACGGAGGGGATTATAGCTCTCAGTGCCTGCCTAAGGGGCGATGTGCCCATGGCATATTTTTCGGGGGGATATGAAGCTGCCAAAAATGCGGCATTAGACTATGCCGCCATTTTTGGAAAAGACAATTTCTATCTGGAAATTCAGAATCACTCCATACCCGAAGAAGACGAAATTCGTGAGGTTATGAAACGAATTTCAAAAGAAACAGGCATTGGTCTTGTTGCCACAAACGATGTTCACTACGTAAACGCCGAGGATGCCCTTCTGCAAGATGTGCTCACCTGTATTCAGACGGGCAAAAAACTATCCGATACCGACCGTATGAAAATGGTGGGCGATAATTTCTATTTCAAAAGCGGCGATGAAATGTCGGAGCTTTTTACCGATTGTCCCGAAGCAATCCAAAACACCTTGAAAATTGCGGATATGTGCAATCTGACCATCGACACCAACACCTTTCATTTGCCCACAATCGAAATTGAGACAAGCCTTTCTCACGAGGATTATCTCCGCACTCTTTGTATGAACGGCCTAAAAGCCAAATATGCTGACGTCACAAAGGAGCTTACCGACCGTCTCAACTATGAGCTTTCTGTCATAAACAAAATGGGTTATACCGACTATTTCCTGATTGTTCATGATTTTATCAAATTCTCCCGAGACTCGGGCATTTCTGTTGGCCCCGGCAGAGGCTCGGCAGCAGGAAGTCTTGCGGCATATTGCCTCAACATAACTCAGGTCGACCCCATAGCACACAATCTTTTGTTTGAGCGTTTTTTAAATCCTGAGCGTGTGTCTATGCCCGATATCGACATCGACTTTTGCTATCGCCGCCGTGACGAGGTTCGGTCATATGTTGCCTCCAAATACGGCTCTACCCGTGTTGCACAAATAATCACCTTTGGCACCCTTGCCGCCCGTGCTGCTATAAAAGATGTCGGCAGGGTTATGGGCATTGCTCTCTCGGTGACCGATGCGGTTTCAAAGGCTGTGCCACGGGTGCTCAACATAAAACTGAAAACTGCCATAGAGCAGTCGCCCGAGCTTTCAAAATTGTATCGCACCGACCCTCAGATAAAACAGCTTTTAGACATTGCAATGAAAATTGAGGGCTTCCCACGCAACACCTCAACCCACGCTGCAGGCGTTGTTATTGGTGATGATGAGCTTACAAGCTATGTGCCCCTTCAACCGGGCGAAACAGGTCTTCTGACCCAGTATCCCATGGCAGCACTGGAAAAAATCGGACTGCTGAAAATGGACTTTTTGGGTCTTCGTAACCTTACAATCATAGACGATACCTTGAGTCTGATAGCAGAAAATTACGGTGAACACATAAACATAGATTCTATTCCTCTTGATGACCCGCTCACCTTTGAGCTTATTCGCAGGGGCGACACCGACGGAGTTTTTCAGCTTGAAAACCCCGGTCTGCAAACCTTTTTGCGCAGATATAAGCCGTCAAAAATTGAAGATATCATAACCACTACTTCAATCTATCGTCCCGGTCCAATGGAGCAAATTCCCAAATTTTTGCAAAATGTTGCAAACCCTGAGAATATTCAATATGCTCATCCGCTATTAAAGCCTATTTTAGAGTCGACCCACGGGGTTGTTATCTATCAGGAGCAGGTTATGAAAATTGTGCGTACTCTCGCCGGCTATTCTCTTGGCAGAGCCGACCTTGTAAGACGCACAATGGCAAAGAAAAAGCAAAAAGAAATGCTTCGCGAAAGAGAGATTTTTATAAATGGTCTCGAAGAAAACGGTAAGGTGATAATTGACGGTGCCAAAAGACGGGGAGTTGACGAAAAGTGTGCCAATGAAATTTTTGATTCGCTTGTTGATTTTGCCAACTATGCCTTCAACAAGTCCCACGCTGCCTGCTATGCCCTTGTGGCGTACCGCACTGCCTGGCTCAAGGCTCACTATCCCACCTGCTATCTTTCGGCAGTTCTCCGAAACTATGCCGGTTATCTTGGCAAAGCAGTCAAATATCTTTCGTCATTTGGCAAATACGGTATATCTCTTTTGCCGCCCGACGTTAATAAAAGCTATGCTCATTTTTCACCCGAGGGAAAAAATGTGCGTTTTGGTCTTTGCTGGCTCAAAAATCTTGGCGACCGCTTCCCTATGCAAATTGCCGCGGAGCGTGAAAAAAACGGCAAATTCACATCCTTTGCCGACTTCACCAAAAGAATGGCAGCCTATGATATTAACAAGCGGAGCATAGAGATTATGATAAAATGCGGCTGCTTCGATAGCATTTATCCCAACAGGCGTGTGTTGTTTTTTAACTCCGAACGCCTTGTCGGCAAGCACACCGAAGATGCCAGAACTGCCGCTATCGGTCAGCTCGACTGGTTTTCGGTTATAGATGATGTGGCAGACGATACCGATGAGCTTATAAACGTTGAATATGAAGATTTTTCTTTGGAAGAAAAAATGGAGTTTGAGTATGAATATGCCGGAATGTTTTTCTCCGGTCACCCACTTGACAGTCATAGGCTAAAAATTGAAGCTTTCAGCGAATATACTGTTGCCGACATTATGGAAAAAGCTGAGCTTGACGGGTGCCGTGTCAACATCTGCGGCAGAATATCCGGAATTTCTACCCGCCGCACAAAATCGGGCAAGTTTTTAACTTCGATGACCTTTTCCGATTTTACCGGTCCTTGCTCTGCCATAGCGTTTGATTCCACTGTGTCGAAATATCAGCAATATTTTACCGATGGAGCGGTTGTGTTTGCAACGGCTGTGGTTTCTTCCGCCGACGGAGACAAGGAAGCCGAACTCACAATTCTTTCGGTTGCTCCTCTTGCTCAAATGAGCATAGGCCCCGAAAAAACTCTATATGTTAGGCTTGAATCGAAAGAAAAGTTTGAAAACATAAAAAATGTTTTTTCCGCATATGGCGGCGAGAATAATTTGTGCATATATTTTGCCAATACTTCCAAGATGATAAAATCCGACCCTTCTCACCGCATCAGAATTTGTGATGAACTTTACGACAAGCTCATAAAAGAACTTGGTCAGGAAAACGTGAAGATAAAATAAAACGGATAATAACTATTATAAATTATTGTTTAGTTGTATACTGCTCATCAATGCTTTTGGATATTCTCTTCGAAAACTGGCTTCGGCTTCGCCTGCAGAGGTTTTCTCCGAGAACATCCAAAAGCATTGGCGATAAATTTGCAAACTGTAAAGTGCAGGGCATACCTTTGGTAGCGACTCTGCAGGAATGTGCGAGGCTTGCCGAGCCATTCCGAAGCCCAAGCGGACAAAGGTATGCCCGCACTTAATACAACCAAACAATAATTTATCTTATAATTAGAGTTTTCCAATGACTATACAATTATTACGTGCAAAAACACCTGTAAAAACCTTGTGATTTTTATGAACTTGTCAAGTAAAAGTAGACACTAAAAAACCACGGATTATGCAAACCCTTGTTCAACTCTATATTGAACAGGGGTTTTGTAATTTAATTTGTATGATAATCTTTCGTTATTAAAGTAA
>SVJL01000009.1 GCA_015068985.1 Oscillospiraceae bacterium | reverse complement strand
GATCGATTAACTGGTGATCGTAAGCTTTGAGCTTGATTCTGATTTTCTGACTTTTAGCCATTGATAGTACCTCCTAACATAATTTGATTTTCGGTGCCATATCGGCAGTCATAAAAACAGTTCACACGCATCCGCGTGTGTCATACCTTTTCCATATTAAAACCCGGCACAAGGATACCGGGGCATAATACGAGTAGGTATTCACTGTGACCTTGCCGCCCGGATTCTGGACCCGGACATTCTCCACGGAAATTGGCCGCTTTGGGGCAGCCGGTAACCTCCCGCTTCATCGTCTGTCATGCCACACATAGGCTATTTTATTATATTTGAGGGAATTTTTCAAGAGTAATATTTACCTAAAAAAGCCTCAAAAGTCATTTTTTAAAAATTTCGTGAAATATACACAATTGACTGCTTGCAATTTTATGCTTTTGATGTGAATTATGACGATATTTTTCGCACTAAAAACCGCCTCAACCTCGCTTTTGGCAAGGTTTAACGGCGGTTTTTAGCGTGCAAAAGTGCTTTTTTAGTAAAAACTATACAACTTGCACAACAAAACTCTGTAAAATACTGACAAAAAATATATTTTGTGGCGGTAGTTTTTCAGGGGCACAAGATATAGTTTTGGAACCGAAAATTTTATCGGCGACTACATAAGTTAGATGAGCTTAAAGAAGATAACACGCCATCCATATGCTTTTCTTCGCTCACACGTGCTTATCTTGCCTGCGGCATTTTAAAAATCCGCTTTTTTCAGCGCACACGTTGCAATATCAATTACTTAAATTTATATCTGTACACAGTTTTTGTCTCCACTTCTTTTTCGCCGCTACCGGAAATGGCATTATCGGACCATGAAGACCAATCACTCCATCGACTATAATGATATGTTATTGTTTTATCTCTATATCTGTATTCTGTGTGATATGTGCGTGGAAGTTCAACCCGTCTTGTTGTTTCGTTCCACCACCACACACTTATATTGTCTGAACTATTTTTATAGCATGTTGCGTCAATAGCGTCTGCTCTACCTCTGTTTTCATATGGAGAATCGAGCCATCCGCTTTCTTGATATGTTTTTGAATATGTCCCCTGATGCGGCCATGAAACATTTGCTTTTTTATTTGGATCCCATCCGTAATATCTTGTGTAATGCCACTGTGTCTTATATTGTGCAGGGTCTGCTACGCTTTTTGTTTCAACTTCTCTTGTTGAAGACGCCCCGATGCTATCTCTTGTCCACGATGACCAGCTTCCCCAACTTTCGCTTTGATTTTTAAGTTCCCACCCATTAAGAGAAGACGATGTACTGTCTTTATGTTCAAGGGTTTTGTATCTGTATTGGGTTTTTTCCTCAATGATATATTCTGTCGAACTAACGTATGAGGGCAGGCTGTCCGTCCAGCCTACCCATTCATTTTTTCCGCCGCTGATCTTTAAATATATCGGTTTTCCCAGTTCTGCATCTTTACCTTCCGGAATATTTTGAGCAAGAACAATTCCAGCCTCAATATTATCGTCCCAAACATATTCTATTTCCGCCAGGAGACCAAGAGCATCTATTTCTATTATTGCCTCAGCCTCCGTTTTTCCTACAACATTTATCATTTCTACCGTTGTAGGTTTTTCTTCTTCACGCATAATAACAATGGCCTTTTCTGTCTTGTTACCATATTCATTTGTTGCAACAAAAACAAATTCGTTTCTACCGATATTTAAGTTTGCAGTATAAGAAAAGCTTTCTCCGCTAACCATAATATCTCTTCCATTACACGTTAAATCAATTTCAGTGCCTGTGCGATCTGTAACCTTGCCGTTTATACGCATTGTTTCTTCGGTTGTTCTTTCTTCATAATCATAAATTTTCAAAACCGGAGCATCAGTGGGATTCTCAACCTCAATTGTCACCGATTTTGTAGTGAATCTGTCAATATATTTATCGTCAAATTCTACTACGCACACACCTTCTTTTACTGCAGTAATTGTGTTACCGGATATTCTTACAGAATTTCCATAGCTTGAATCTACAAGCGTAAATCCGGAATATTCTTTTTTACTACCATCGCTGTATTCGGCTTTTGCTGCAAATGTCAAAGAATCACCAACCGTGAGAACCTGTTTAGAGCTTGGAGAAATAGCAACCTTTTGAAGCACTGCATCTTTGGGAGTGTTAACCCCAATAAAGCTAGCTCGCCAAAGCAAAGCAGCAAACTGTGCTCTTGTAAGTGCATCTTGAGCTCTTATTGTGCCATCATCATATCCTGAAACCAAGGTTGTGGGCTTCATTGATAGTGCCACAGCGAAATACGGACGCATAATGCTCGAAATACTGTTGTGGTCTGAGAACATATTAAGTATGGACTCATCAGCAAATTTTATATCATCACCATAACCAAGTGCTGTTACCAAAGCATAGACCGTGTCTTCTCTCGTCATAGGCATATTTGGCTGAAATGCATTGTTAGTTTTCCACTTCATGGGGAATAAATCTTCGCCTGCATGAATATACGGAGCATACCACTCAGTAACATCCACATCATGATAGTTGCTATATACAACATCCTTGAGTTCTCGTCCCAAAAAACTAACAATAACCTTAATTGCTTCAGCTCTTGTTATGGAAGCATCCGGCTTAAATCTTCCATCAGGATAGCCTGCAAACCAACCTTTTTCATTACATCTTTTTGTTTCCTCATATGCCCAATGGCTCGTTGGCACATCAGTGTATACTTCGCCGTATGTACCGTAATCACCCTCGTGCTCTTGGCCATATGAAATAGCAAGTGCATTAACGACCAACGAAAACACCATAATCACAGAAATTAACAAAGAAATAACTTTTTTCATAAATTACACCCTTTCATTCATAATTCTGATTGACAAACATCTAATTTTTGTCATTTCTCTCACATAATAGTAACACATTTGTGTTCAATTGTCAACATATGTGTTCATAAAATGCGTTTTTTTACATTACAATGTTGTCAGGAGGTGGTTAATTATGTTAGATCCAAAACTGGTTGGCAATGTAATAAAACAGTTCAGAGAGAAGAAAGGATTATCACAGGAGGTAGTATCAGGACTTGCCAATATAGGCAGAACTCACCTGAGTGCAATCGAAAGAGGGGAAAGAAAACCCACATTAGAAACCTTGTTCAGACTCAGTGATGCACTGAGTACCAAGCCGAGCACGATAGTTTTACAAATTGAAAATGAAGTTTACGAAAAACTATAAGTTATAACTCCTACATTTTCACTACTTCATCAAACAGCGATTTCTCGTGCATACCATTGACATTGCACATAATTTGTATTATAATTAATATACTAAATGTGAAAGGAGTTTATACTATGGCTACAACTAATGTTACAATTCGCATGGATAAAGAGTTAAAAGCACAAGCCGATGAACTATTCTCTGCTTTGGGATTAAGTATGTCAACTGCGATGGGAGTTTTCTGCAGGCAAGCCGTCAGACTAGGAAAAATTCCATTTGAACTTGCCGTTGATACTCCCAATGCCGAAACACTTGCCGCAATTGATGATGTGAATAACAACAGAAACATGAGCAAAGCATATGATGATATAGATGAACTTATGAGGGACTTGAATGCTTAAAATCAGATACACTTCGAAATTCAAAAAGGATTTTAAGACAATCATAAAACGCGATTACAAGATTAAGCTGTTCGAGGAAGTTTTAATACTTTTGCGTGAAGAAAAAATCTTGCCCGAAAAATATAATGACCACGCTTTAAAAGGGGATTATTCCGGACATCGCGAATGTCATATTACCCCTGATTGGCTGCTGATATACAAAAAAGAAAATGATTTAATCACTTTGTCTTTGACCAGAACAGGAAGCCACAGTGATTTGTTTTAAAAACCCCACACATAAAAAGCACGACGCTATGACAATAATCATAAACGTCGTGCTTTTGTGCTGATATAATTCTTTTTCTATTTCTCGAATCCGTCTTTCCCGTATCTGATGAAAGACACTACAACAGAAATCATATTAAACGCTTCGCAAAGAATGCCGCCAAGGCTGAAATTTACAACATCATACACAAGCCACGCCGGCGAGACAAGTGCAAACTGCAGATACCTTATGTGCTTGCCGCTGCCCATCCACATAACCACACTGTTGGAGAGCTGAGCTATCAAAACAACAATCGACAGTATAATTTGGCCAAGCCCGTTTGCAGAAAGCATAATCGGCAAAAGAACGCTGAGTGCATAGAGTAATTCTACCACCACAAGCTTATACTTCTTTTTGTCTCCGTTTTTAAACAGAAGCCCTCTTATAACGTTCACAGCATTCATTGCACAACCGGCATACGCACCGATAAGCAAAAAGTTAAGAGCAAACGCAAGACCGCTGAGCCCCTGCAATACAAAAAAACCGGAATTCTTTTTTGCCTGAAAAGAGCAAAATGTAAGCACCATACCAACAAGGCCGAGACCTTGTGCCAAAACGTCTATACAATCCATATTATTACCTCCGATAATTTGTCCGTGTTATTTTATCACAAACAACAAAAAATGGCAATAATATTTTAAATTTTCTCTTACTTTAAGTCACAAGAAAATTCATAAAGCATATTAAACCGTTTATACTTTTCTTCCAGAGCATCGTCGCCCGACGGTTTAAACACTTTTTCAAATTCAATTAACTGTGAGGCTTTTTCGAAGCTTTCAATTTTTCCGTCACTTACTGCGGCAATAATTGCCGCACCCAAACACGCCGCTTCTTTTTCCTTTGGAATCATAACCGGCAAATTTGTTATGTCTGCCTGAAGCTGACACCAAACATCGCTTTTCGAGCCGCCGCCTGTTGCAATAATTGATTTTACCGTGGATCCGTTTTGGCTGATATGTTCGCAATTCTTTCTGAGCAAAAATCCAACGCCTTCCATTACAGAGTATGCCATATCAAAGGCATCGTGTTCACCTCTTAATCCCCAGAACACGCCGGACGCCCGCGAATCGAACTCAGGAGAATTTGTGCCCACAAGGTAAGGAAGGAACAAAATGTTGTTTCTTTTTCTGTCTTTTATGATTTTGTTTATTTCATCAAAGCTTGTATTGGGCATACAAGAATTTTTAAACCACTCAAGACTCACTCCTCCGCTTTCTGCAACAGGAAGCATAATGTGCGTGTCGGGCAAAAATCCGTAATGCATTGCAACACCGTTGATTTCATCGGCAGGCTCCTTTGAAAATGTTGCCATTGCCATAACAGTTCCGGTTGAAAGCGTTATTTTGCCTTCGCCAATATTTCCTGTTCCAATCATTCCGGCAAAGTGGTCAAGGGTTCCCACATTAACCTTTGCAGTACATTTAAGTCCTAACTGCTTAAAGATATCCTCCTTCAGATTTCCCGCCACTGTGCAGGGCTCTGTAAGAGACGGAAGCTTATCTTCTGTTATATGAATTGCATCCAACATTTTTTTCCAATAGCATTTTTTATAAATATCAAAATAGAAAGAAAATGTTGCAATCGACATATCAGAAACCTTATTCCCCGTGAGATAAAACACCACAAAGTCTTTAAGGAGCATATAGGTTTGTGTATTTTTAAAAACATCAGGTCTGTTTTTCTCAAGCCACAGAATTTTTGTTGCCGGCCAGGTTGGAAGAACCGCCTGCTGACCTGTAACCTTTTCGCACTCTTCTTTTGAAAAAAGCTTTTCAAGCTCTGAGCACTCCGCAGCCGAACGTTCATCCATCCACGAAATGGCATTCATAAGAGGCTTCCCGTCTTTTCCTACCATCACAAGAGATTCTGCCTGACCGGTAAATGAGATTTCTGCCACAAAATCAACATTGTTTTTGTGAAGCATCTCTGCCAGAAGAACAATCAGGTTTTCTGCATACTCTTGTGCATTAAACTCTACAAAACCGTTTTCTCTTATGTAGCTTACGGGGATGCTCCGGCGGTCAACCGGATTCATATCAGTATCATAAAGTGCCGCCTTTATATTTGTACTGCCTAAATCAATTCCCAAATACATATTTGTATCTCCTGTTACATAACAAGTTCAATGTCCATAATTTTACAGAAATCTTTTATTTCTTCAACGTAGTCACCGTATGCCACTAAAACATGCTGACCTGCAACATTTTGTGCAAACTCCTCAACAGTGCAGCTATCGGGGAACACCTCAAGACTCGGAAGCTGCGGTGCAGGGTCGTCCCATCCGTATTCATTCCATGCAGGAGGATTTTTAGCCTCTGCGGTGTAAACATGCATCTTATATTTTCCGTTAAGATAATATATTCTTGCACAGGTTACATATCCTGTTTTAACCTTAGACACATTAAGAAGTGATGAGTTTAAAAGACCAAACGCTGCAGGAAGAACTGTAACATCACCGTCTGTTACCGCCTTGGGTACAAAATCGGGAACACCAATCAGCATACTTTCTTCAAAAAACTCGTAATATTCAAGGTATGGAACAATCTGATTTGTAAGATATTTCATTGCAAGTTGTGTAACCGCACCCATAATATCATTTTCGGGTATTGTAAGAACGCCATAGTAATGTTCTAAAAGCATAAACACCATTGCCGGAGGAAAGCCCAAAAGCTTCTTCATACCGTCAACATCCAAAAGTGTTATTGACTCCCAGCCTCGCTCTTTGATTTTCATTCCGATAGCAAGAGCGTAGCGAACACCGTTTTCAATAACGCTGTCGTCACAACTCTTTTCAAACTTCCAGTTTGATTTTACAAAATCAACGCCGTCTTTAACATCTTTTTCCGAGAGTTTTTCGAGGTTTTGTACCATTTCAAGCATCTCAAAAGGTTCTACTTCAACGCCTATTTGTCCTCTCATGCTGTTTCCTTCAAACTGGGTGCCGTAAAGGAGCATATCACGGTAACCCATAGTGCCCACTCGTGCACTTCTTAATTCTTTTTTTGCACAAGCAGCTGTAAGAAATGCGTTGATTTTTTTGAGTGGATAGTCTTTGCCTATTACATTATACACATACTTGAAGGCATAACCAAGAGCCTCAAATGCAGGTCTGATTGCAGTAGTTCCTGCCTGCTCTGCAGTTGTTATAATTCTTCCTTTTTCTTTCCATCCGCAAAGTCCCCACAAAAGCATAGGAATGTGTCTGAAACAGTCTGTTACGCGAACAACTGCGTGCGTTGGAACCCAACCTGCCACACAAACAACAAGTGCCGCAAAATCCTTGTCTGCAATTTTTTCAATTGCCGCATCTGCGGTTTTATATTCGGGGTCATCAATTACAAGTCCACCGTCAAAAACTTCATATCCAAGTTTTTTTATAACCTCTAACCCTTCATCGTGTTTTAAATTAAGTCTGTCAATGGGAGTGTTTATTTCACCAAAACAAACAAAAGCAATTTTCTTATTCAAATTTAATCCTCCTTGTTAGTTCGAGTCCTCATTATATGAAATTATAGGGTTATCACAAAAGCAATAACCCTATAAATATATGTATTATTAATATCCAAAATGTTTTTCTGTTTCTCGTACAGCTTCTTCGATGATGTCAAGGCCTTTGAGCGCCGCTTCATCGTCAAGAATCATCGGAGGTGACATACGTAAGATGTGTCCTGATGGTACCCATGCAAGACCTTTTTCAAATGCTTTCTGATAAATCATCTGACCGGCTTGTGCAAAGGGTTCTTTTGTTTCACGATCTTTAACAACTTCAATTGCCTGTAAGCATCCAAGTGCACGAACGTCACCAATGATGGGATGCTCTTCTTTCATCTTTTTCATCTTGGCAAGCATTATTTCACCAAGGTGAGCTGAACGCTCGTTAAGATTTTCTTCTTCAATAACCTTTATTGATTCAAGAGCTGCAATACAAGCCATGGGGTTACCGCCGTAGCTTGAAGAAGCAGAAATCTTTTCGATAGCAGGAGCAAGGTCTTTTGAAACTGCCAGAGCAGTTACAGGGAAGCCATTACCAAAGCCCTTGCCGAGTGTTGTAATATCTGCAGTCACATTCCAATGGTCCATAGCAAGATATTTACCCGTTCTTGCCATACAGTTAAGAACTTCATCAGCAAAAAGCAGGATTCCTCTCTTATCGCAAAGAGCACGAAGTGCAGGGATAAAGTCAGCAGGTGGAATGATTGTGCCACCCCAGCCCTGAACAGGTTCTAAAACAATGGCTGCAACATTTTTGCCGCCTGAAGCGCACGCATTGTCAAGCATACCTTCTATCATATTTATATATGGAGATGAATCTTTCCAAGCTTCTTCTTCGCTTCTGCCGAAAAAGTCGCGATATGGATTCGGACGAGGCACAAGCATAAAGCCGGGTGCTCTCATATGAGTGTCGGGACCTACAACTGCAAGAGAGTTTGCACCGTATGTCTTACCGTGGAAATCTCTGAAAAAGGAGAAAAATTCCTGCTTACCGGTAGCGGCACGTGCACAACGAAGACCTGCTTCAACAGCAGTTGTACCTGAATCGTAGAACTGGAAACCGCCAAAACGTCCGCCTGTGATTTCGTGAAGCTTTTCAACAAGCTCCATCTTTACTTTTGTTGTAAAGTCATGGCAGTTCATAAGCTTTTTAGCCTGCTCTGCAACAGCTTCACTGATTTTGGGATGGCAATGACCAAGACCGGTTACATAAATACCGGATGAAAAATCAAGATATGTATTTTCGTCAACATCTTTAAGTGTGTAGCCATAACCTGATTCAAATGATACAGGGAACAACTGAACCTGACTTGAATAACCTTTCATATACTTAGAGCATCTTTCGTGATACTCAATAGATTTGGGACCAGGAACGGTTTCGCTAACTATGTTAGGAACTTTTGCAAGGTCCATTTTAGCCCAATTTGCACTCATAACAAAACTCTCCTTTACAGTGATATAAATTTAAAACGTTTTTACGACTCTTTTATGATACACTAAACATTTCGAATTGTCAACACATTTTTTCGTTATATTTTCGGTTTTTGCGTAATCGAAAGTTTTAGCGTTCATTTTTTTGGTTCGTTGACAAAACCGAAAGTTTGTTGTATCATAATAACAAAAGATACTTTTATGATAAATAAGGTGATAAATTATTATGATAGCTGATAACAGACGAAAAAAGATTTTTGAACTTTTAGACAAAAACGGAAGTGTTCGTGTTACGGAACTCAGCCGCATATTTTCCATTTCTGAGGTGACCATAAGAGCAGACCTTGCAGACATGGAAAACAAAGGACTTTTAACCCGTGTGCATGGCGGTGCAGTAAGTTCATACAAACCATATTACAATATGAGTCTTAACCAGCGTATGGCTACCAATCAGGAACAAAAAGAAATTATCACCGAAAAGATTGCCGATATGATTGAGGATAACGATACCATTATGCTCAATGCCGGCACAACAACATTGCTTGCTTTTCGTGCGATACCCAAAAATCTGAATTTGAACATTGTTACCAATTCCTTGTCCATCGCCCTTGAGGGCACGACAAATCCCAACTTCAATATTGTGTTGCTTGGCGGTCTTGTCAACTCCAAATACCAGTTCACATTCGGCGACGACGCAATAAGACAACTAAAATTCTACCACGCCGACAAGCTTATTTTGTCTGTTGACGGAATCGACATCAAGCACGGCTTCTCCACTTATTACGATAAAGAGGCCGAAATCGACAGAATTATGCTTGAACAATCAAGCATAAACATTGTTGCTGCTGACCACTCAAAATTCAATCGGTGTGCTTTTACAAAAATATCCGACCTTTCGGTTGCCGACTATATCGTAACCGATACAAACGTTCCCGATGCATTTAAAAATAAACTTGCAAAACACTCCATTAAAATCCGTTAGCAAGAAAAGCGGCTTCGACGCACCGCCTACGGCGGAAGTGCGGAGCCGCTTGTGCATTTTTGAAAAGCTTTGCTTTTCAAAAAAATTTGCACAGCAAAAAAGCTCCCACTTATGTGAGAGCTTTAAATGTTTATTATTCAGCTGTGAAAGGCAAAAGAGCGATGTGTCTTGCTCTTTTTATAGCAATTGTGAGCTGTCTCTGATGTTTAGCACAGTTGCCGCTGATTCTTCTGGGAAGAATTTTGGCTCTTTCAGAAACATATCTTCTGAGTTTTGCTATATCCTTATAATCAATTTCCTGAATTTTATCTGCACAGAAAGCACAAACTTTTCTTTTGGGTTTTCTGCGGAAACTCTTTTCTTCAGCCATTTTTATTACCTCCTTTAATTAATTAGAAGGGCAGGTCATCATCAGCTGCCGGCATTGGCATAAAGCCGTCGCTCGTGTCGAACGAGGGCACCTGAGGAGCAGCACCGGAAGAAGCACTCGGCTGGAAGGAATCGCCCGACTGTGACTTACTTTCAACAAAGTGAACCTCGTCAACAGAAACTTCGGTAACATATACCTTCTGACCTTCTTTATTATCATAGTTTCTTGTCTGGATACTGCCAACTATACCTACCATGCGTCCTTTGGCAAAATATTTTGCCAGAAGTTCAGCCTGCTGTCTCCAAGCAACGCAGTTGATGAAATCGGCATCATAGCCGCCTTCTGCGTTTTTGAATCTTCTGTTAACAGCAATGCTGAAGCTGCAAACGCTAACTCCGCTTGCAGTTGTTCTGAGCTCGGGATCTCTGGTCAAACGACCAACGAGTATAACCTTATTCATAACTTAACTCACCTCTCGAAATTACTTTCTGATTACGATTGTTCTGAGCAAACCATCGGTGATGTTATAAACACGTTCGAGCTCTGCGACAAATTCTGCCTGACTTGCGAAATTAACCAAAACATAATAACCTTCTGTTTTGTAGTCAATTGGGTAAGCAAGACGTCTTTTGCCCCATACGTCAACAGATTCAAGCTTTCCGTTAGCTTCGATCATAGCTTTGAACTTATCGGAAATAGCTGTGATCTGTTCTTCGGGAAGAGACGCATCGATAACAAAAATAGTTTCGTAATTGTTGATAACATTTGTCATAATGTTTTCACCTCCTTGTGGACTATGGCCCCAACGTAGCGATTAGCGATTAGAGAATAGCGAATAGGATTTCGCATTTTCCTTTATCGCAACAATCACAATGGAGCAAGGAACCCTTAAAAATAAGGGTTGCTGACAAATCGACCTTAAAATCAGCCTTATCATTATAATACAACATTTTTGGTTTGTCAAGCATTTTTTTGAATTTCGGCAAAGGGCTTGTATTTTATGCTAAATTATGATACAATTGGAAAAAATAAATTAAGGGGATACTGTTATGCCTACAAATGATAAAGCAAAAATAGCGGTGCTTGTGCCTTGCTACAACGAAGCACAGACCATCGCCGCAGTAATAGCCGACTGGAAAAATGAACTTCCTGAGGCAACCATATATGTGTATGACAACAACTCAACCGACGACACTGCAGCAATTGCCGAAAGGGAGGGGGCTGTTGTACGCCACGAATATGCTCAGGGTAAAGGAAACGTTATCCGCCGTATGTTCAGAGAAATTGAAGCCGATTGCTACATAATGGTTGACGGAGACGACACCTACCCTGCAAACAAAGGCAAAGAAATGGTGTCGCTTGTTCTCGACAGCAATGCCGATATGGTTGTTGGCGACCGTCTTTCTTCCACATATTATACCGAAAACAAACGTCCTTTCCACAATTTTGGCAACAATCTTGTGAGAAAATCAATAAATCAGCTCTTCCACACCGAGGTTAAAGACATTATGACCGGATGCAGAGCTTTCAGCTATCAGTTTGTTAAAACATTCCCCGTGCTTTCCAAAGGATTTGAGATTGAAACCGAAATGACAATCCACGCAGTAGACAAAAATATGAGAATCGAAACCGTTATCATTGACTACCGCGACCGTCCAAAGGGCAGCGAATCCAAGCTGAACACATTCTCCGACGGGTTCAAGGTTTTGAAAACAATCTTCCGTTTGTACAGAAACTACAAACCCCTTTCTTTCTTCTCGCTTTTCTCGGCGCTGCTTCTGATTATTGCCGCAATTCTCTTTGTGCCTGTTCTCATCGACTTTATACGCACAGGCGAGGTTGCCCGATTCCCAACTCTTATTGTAAGCGGTTTTGTGGCACTTGCAGCAATCCAGTCTTTCTTCTCAGGTCTTATTCTGAGCACCATCGTTGCAAAAGAAAAGCAGGATTTCGAGCATAAACTCCAGATTATGCACGAACTGAGAAAGGACTAATATGCAAAACCTCAAAAAACTTTTTGTTCAAATAATAAAGTTCGGTTTTGTGGGCGGTTCTGCTTTTTTGATAGATTTTGCCGTTTTGTGGATACTCACAGACTTTGCCGGTGTCCACTATCTTGTTTCAAACTGTATCTCATTCACAGTATCTGTTATCTACAACTACATTCTCAGCGTGTATTGGGTGTTTGATTCAAAGGGCAAACACAAAAAGTCAACCGAGCTTGTTGTGTTTATAACTCTCAGTGTCATTGGCCTCGGCCTCAATCAGCTCATCTATTGGCTTTGCGTCGAGTTTGCCGCTTTGCACTATTTGTTTTCCAAAATTATTGCTACAGCAATTGTTATGGTTTATAATTTCATTACCAGAAAGCTCTTTTTGGAATAAAAGGAGAATATAATGAAAACATTTTATCTCATAGTTTTTTCTGTCACAGCTTTTATTTTGCAATTCTTTAACCCCGTCACCACGGGGTTTTCTGTCGTTTTGCCATCTGTTACAAACTTCATCACCCTGATTCTTGCCAGAATCTATCTTGGTTCAAAAGGTGGCGAGTTTGAATCTGAACCCATTAACAAATGGGAAAAGCTGTTTGCTGTTTTGTTTGGCATCTGCCTTACTCTCGGCCACGGGCTTTCAAAAGGAAGCGGCTTTGAAGTATTTTATAAGGGATTACTGCCAATAGCGTTTCTGATGGTGTCGCTTGTGGTGTATTGTGGGTTGTCAATTCGGCTTATGAAATTTTTGCTGCACAAATCCGAAAGTTGGCTATCGGCAAAAGAATCTTCCCCTCTTTGTCCCAAAAGCCGTTTTGTTGCGTATTTATATGAAGAAATAGAGAAAAATCGCCTGGGATTTTATTTTATTTTCTTTGCTCTTGCATGGCTGATACCATATTTAATCAATCTTCCGGGAATCATGATGTATGACACACGCAATCAGCTTGCAATGTATTATCACATTCCAAACCACCACACAAACGCATCGGTTCTCATTGACGAATCACAATATATAACTCAGCATCACAGTGTGCCCCACACCTTTTTGGTTGGATTTTTGTTTGATCTGGGAAGAAGATTATTTGCTTCCCACGAAGTCGGAGCATTTATGTATACGCTATTGCAGTATCTCACAATGGCTCTGATAGTGGGATATATGTTTAAGTCAATCAGACAGTATCTTGGAGTAAAATGGACTTTTGCAGCACTTGTGCTGTTTGGTCTGCATCCATATTTTGCAATCAGCTCAATCCTTCTTACCAAAGACATATATTTTTGCGGATTCTTTATTTTGTATATGCTCAAATATTATGAGCTTGTGAGAGAACCCGACAAATTTAAAAAACCCGGTTTTTTTGCCGGATTTCTCGCAATCACAATTGCACTTTTGCTTCTTCGCAACAACGCACTATACACTCTGGTGCTAACATCTCCGGTGCTGCTGTTTACCATAAAAAGAAAAGGCTGTCTTATTTTGTACACTGTGGCATTTATCGCATTCAATATGTGCTACACAAGCCTTCTTCCTCACCTTGGAATTTCGCCCGGAAGTCCACGAGAGGCACTGTCGATACCCTTTCAGCAAACAGCAAACTACGTTAACAAATATGAAGGCGAGGTAACCCCTGAAGAAAGGGAAGCAATCAGCAAAATTCTCGACTACGAAACCCTCAAATCCCA
Source organism: Oscillospiraceae bacterium (assembly GCA_015068985.1). Lineage (GTDB taxonomy): Bacteria > Bacillota > Clostridia > UMGS1810 > UMGS1810 > RGIG1828. The sequence continues at coordinate 26,860 of SVJL01000009.1, read as the reverse complement.
ATATGATCCCGAAAAAAGTGATGCCATAAAAGATACTTTCAACAAGCACTCCACGTCGGAAGACCTGAAAGATTACCTTGTTGTGTGGGGAAAGATGCTCATAAAGCACCCCGCCTCATATTTTGAAGCATTCTTTAATCAGAACTATGGCTACTACTATGTTGGTGCAAAAGAGAACTCGATGAATTATCACGCAAAAAATTCTGCCGGTTCTCAGAATGCAATGATACGTGACGGCATCACTCACCTTAAACACAAAAAGCCAAACCTGCTTGAAAAAGCATATTTCTATGTTCAATACGCCGCCTACTACACTCCATTCATTTGCCTGCTGGTGGACACAGGAGTGTATGTGTGGATATGGTTGTTTGTTATAGTGCTGACTCTGAAACACTTCAAAGAAAAAAAGAAATACCTTTTATATTTTGTACCGTATTTTGCTTATTTGGTATTTATTCTGGTAGGGCCTGTTAACGGCACAATCTATATAAGATATGTTATGCCGTTCATATACACGCTCCCCCTTATGCTCCTGCCGTTGTTTGAACACAAAAATCAGACTGAGGCTGCAGCCCGTTTATGAGACAAAAATTGATAGAGTTTTTGCGTATTCTATGCCAATCAACTGCTTTTTTAGCTTCCGGTGCTTATCTTGCCCTTGGCATTTTAAAAATCTGCATTTTTTGCCGAACGAAAATTAACTCCGGCTATAAGCCGTCGAACAGAATTTTCTAAATCAATGCAATGTATCGGAAACTGATTTTGCATTGATTTTCGGCAAAAAATTTGATTTTTAAAACCGATAAGCAAATACGCACAAAAGCAGTTGATTAGCGATGTATGTGCGAGAAAATAAATGTGTGTTTTTCACAGCGACGTCGTCTGCTTCTACGACTCAGCTTCGCACCGTAGCGGAGCAAGCCATTCCTAGCCGATAGCGAAGAAAAATATACATTTATTCAAACTCCGATTTTTTTAAAAATTCTTTTTTATATAAACAAAAAGCACCCCGAATCGTCAATTCCGATTCGGGGTGCCTGATTTTTGTCTTATTCTGCCTGAGCTTCAAGCCATGCATCAAACGCATCTGCTGCAGCGTCGTATTCTTCGTCATTTTCAATGTTTTCGATAACAGAGTTGCCGTCTTCGTCTTCGCTGAAACGGTAAATATATACCTCTTCTTCGCCCTCCGGACAATCAACAGGAATAAGGCCAATATATTCTTTGCCGTCTGCTTCAAAAATACAAACCGGTGCACATTCGCACTCTTCGCCGTTATCAAAATCAAGCATTATTGTTTCAATTTCTTCATTGGGATTATAGTTCTGTTCGCTCATATTGTAAAAATCTCCTAACATTATTTTTTATCATTATAGCAGATTGCCGCAGTTTATGCAAGCAATTTGTTTTAAGGTGGTATTTGATGTTGCAAGGTGCATATTGGAAAAATAAAATTTTTAAACCGTACTCATAGGTTGCTTCGAGAACTTAAACGAACTTTTGGTTTGTGCGAAACCTTTAATTTGCGCACTAATAAGCCAATCATATGCTTTCCGAAACGGCTTTGTTTATCGGTTTTAAAAATCAAATTTTTTTGCCGAAAATCAATGCAGAATCAAATCCCGCTTCACTGCATTGATTTAGAAAATTTTGTCCGACGGCTGACAGCCGGAGTTTAATTTTCGTTCGGCAAAAAATGCGGATTTTTAAAATGCCGTAGGCAAGATAAGCAACGAAAGTGAAGAAAAGCATATGGTTGGCAAATTGGCGGAAAATATATTAAATTATTCCTTCATAGAATACATCTTATTATAGATTCTCCAAAAATTTATATTGTGCCATATAAAGCTCGGCATACTTTCCGCCTTTTTCCAAAAGCTCGTCGTGAGTGCCACATTCGGCAATGGATTTGTTGGCAATATACATTATGCGAGAGCTGTTTTTGATGGTAGAAAGACGGTGAGCAATAATAAACGAGGTTCTGCCCTCCAATAGCCTCTCCAAGCCTTTTTGAAGTGCAATTTCTGTTTCGGTGTCGATGCTGGAGGTTGCCTCGTCTAAAATAAGAATTGCTGGATCGGCAAGAAGAGCTCTTGCAAATGCTATAAGCTGCTTCTGACCTGCCGAAAGGGACGATCCGCCCTCGGTCACAACAGTATTGTAGCCATCGGGAAATTCCATTATAAAGTCGTGAGCGCAAACCGCCTTTGATGCCTCAATAACTTCCTCATCGGTGGCATCAAGCTTTGAGTAGCGAATGTTGTCGGCAATTGTGCCCGAAAACAGAAAACTGTCTTGAAGCATAATTCCCATCTGACTTCTGAGTGAATGAAGTGTTGCGTGCTTAATGTCTTTTTCGTCAACAGTTATGGTGCCGCCCTGAATGTCATAGAAGCGGGCAAGCAGATTAATAACCGTCGATTTTCCGGCTCCGGTGGGGCCAACAAGAGCAATTGTTTCGCCTTTTGCAACATTGAAGCTTACGTTTTCCAATATGTTTGGCAAGCCTTTTTCATAGGCAAAGGTAACATTATTAAACGACACTCTGCCCTCTATGTTACCTATTGGCTCGGCGTCGGGCAAATCTTCAATAACAAGAGGCTCATCCATCATCTGGAAAATACGTTCAATATATGCTCCGCAGTTCACAATTTCATTATAGAAATTGGTCAGCACTATAACAGGCTCCCAAAAACGGCTAACGTAAGACGCAAAGCCAATCAGTGTGCCCACCATAAGCTCTCCGCCGCTGATTCTTCCAACGCCGAAAGCATAGATGGCAGTCAGGGTGATGGTTGAAAGCAGGTTAACAAACCTTGCGGTCGCACCGCCAATAAACACAGAACGCATCCAGTATTTTTTTGATTCACCGCAAAGTCCGTCAAAAATCTCTGCGTTTTCTTCTTCTCTTGCAAAGGACTGGGTGATTTTCATACCTGATATACTTTCCTGAATGTAGGCATTGAGGTTACTCTGTTTTGCCGAGTATTTCTGCCAGGCTTTACGATGGTGGGTTTTGATAATAAACAGCACCACAACAAACAACGGCAGACCAATTAAACAAACAAAAGTGAACTTAACATCCATTGCAAACATAAATCCCACAATAACAAACATTTTGAACACGTTTGTTATCATATCGAAAATACCGTTGGACAGAAGGTTTGCAATTGTGTTTACATAGTTTACAACTCTCACAAGAATTTTGCCGTGAGGTCTGGAATCGAAAAACGAAAGTGGCAAATGCTGCATATGCCTAAACAGGTCGGAACGCACATCTTTTATTATGTTCATCGACATTGTGTGGGCAATTCTGGGACGGATTCGCTGACACACAAGCACAACGGCAAAGGACACAACAAGAACCGCACCAAGCTTGAATAAGAGTGCATAGTCTTTGTTGGGAAGGCACTTGTCCAGCACAAGACTGATAAAATACGGAGGCAAAAGTTCCAAAAATGCAATTGCAAACATAACAAGCACAATGGCAATAATTTTGCCGATGTAGGGAGCAACATATTTTTTCAGCATAGAAAAATATGAAAAGTCTACCCTTACATTCAATTCTTCGTCTTTGTCGTATCTGTTAATTGCCATTTGCCTCACCCCCCTTGTTGCCAACACCAATCTTGGCAGGATGCGAAATGTGATAGCTTGGTGCACTGTTGAAGTCACCAAACTGGTGATCGAACACACCCTTATAGTAGCCGCCCAGAGCAATGAGCTCATCGTGGGTGCCCCATTCTATGAGGTTACCGTGATTGAGCACCAATATCAGGTCGGCATTTTTAACCGATGATATGCGATGGGCAATGATAATTTTTGTTTTGAGAGTTTCTTTCAGGTTTTCCTGAATGTTATATTCCGTTTCCATATCAAGAGCAGATGTGGTATCGTCGAGAATAAGAATCGACGGGTTTTTGAGAAGTGCTCTTGCAAGAGATATTCTTTGCCTCTGACCGCCCGAAAGACCAACGCCGCGCTCACCAACCATCGTGTCGTAGCCGTCCGACATTTTTTCGATAAAGTCGTGGGCATTGGCAGCCTTTGCCACACGTTCCACGTCTTCATAGGTGGCATTTGGTGCTCCGTAGGCAATGTTGTTTTTAACCGTGTCGGAAAAAAGGAACACATCCTGCATTGCACTGGCAACATTTTTTCTAAGGGTTTTAAGGTCGATGTTTTTAATGTTTACATCATCAATATACACAGTGCCGTGTGTGGGATCATAAAAACGATTAATAAGGTTAATAACCGTAGATTTGCCCGAACCGGTGGGACCGATAATTGCCAGAGTTTCGCCGGGGTTGACCGTAAAATTCACATTTTTGAGCACTCTGTCACCATCGTAGGAGAAAGTAACATTTTTAAACTGTATTTTGCCGCTGATGCCTGTGTCACGTTTTTTGACATTGCGGTTTTCAATTTTGGACTGTTCGTCTTCAAGCTGGCGGATTTTGAGTGAACTTGCATTAAACTGCTGAAACTGGTTGATTATGTTGCCAACGCTTGACATTGGTGATGTTATACACCACAAGCACCCGTTAAAAATTGTGAACTGACCAATGGTTATTGCTTTATCAATAACCAGCTTCCCGCCAACAACAATGAATATAAAATAGGTAAGATTAACAAAGAAAAGCATCGTCGGTGCATATTTTATCCAGGTTTTAATGTGTGCCATAAAGGAATCTTTATAATCTTCGTTGCACTTTTCAAACTTTTCTATTTCATACTCTTCCTTTGCATATGCTTTAACAACACGGTTGCCCGAAATGTTTTCGGCAACAACAGTGTTGAGCTTCGAGTTGCTTTCGCGCATAGCAATAAAATCGTGCTTTATGTATTTTGCAAGAAAGTATGCAAAGAATGCAATAAAGGGAGAGGTGGAAATCAAAAGTATTGTAAGAAGCGGACTTGCCTCATACATTATTCCCACACCAATAACAATAAAAAACACCTGATCGATAAGTCCCGGCAAGGTGCTTGACAAAAGCACCCTTATGGCATCTGTGTCCATTGTCAGACGACTCATAATGTCGCCTTTTCGGGTTTTGTCGAAATATGAGCAGTCCAGCTCCTGAAGTTTGCCGTAGAGTTTGTTTCTTATTGCTCTTATAACATTTTGCGTAAAATTCTCTACGGTTATCTGACGGGCATAGATAACAAGCTCTTTAACGCCAACCGATGCCAGCAATAAAATTGAGTAAAAAAATAAGAGACCGGTATTGCCGCCGTATATAACGTCGTCAACAATTCGTCCCAAAACAACCGGAATGACAAATGCACACACTATAAACACTGCTGTGAGCAGCAAGGTGAAAAGTATGCTCAGTCTATATTTTTTCACATATCCCCATAGCCATTTTAAAGCGTTCATATAAACACCCCATTTATTAAAAGGATTTGTAAATTCGCTGATATAATAGCACTATTGAGTCAAGAAAGCAACCCTTTTTCAAAAAATAAATTGCACAAAAAACCGGTCGGTTTTTTGTGCAATTTTAACATTTTTATTTTGTTATCTTGTCTGTTCCCATATAAGGCACAAGAACCTCAGGAATGGTAACGCTTCCGTCTTCGTTCTGGAAGTTTTCCAAAATTGCTGCAACTGTTCTGCCAATGGCAACGCCGCTTCCATTCAGAGTGTGAACAAACTGAGCTTTGTCTTTGGGAGAATTTTTAAACTTGATGTTTGCTCTTCTTGCCTGGAAGTCTTCAAAGTTGGAGCATGAAGATATTTCAACATAGCGGTTGTAGCTTGGCATCCACACTTCAATGTCATATTTCTTCGCAGCTGTAAAGCCAAGGTCTCCAACGCAGATTTTAACAACTCTGTAAGGAAGGCCAAGAAGCTGGAGCACTTTTTCGGCATCACGGGTGAGTTTTTCCAGTTCTTCATAAGATTCTTCGGGTTTTGCAAACTTAACAAGCTCAACCTTGTTGAACTGATGCTGTCTGATAAGACCTCGAGTGTCTTTTCCGGCAGAACCGGCTTCTGCTCTGAAGCAAGCGGAATATGCAACGTGTTTGATTGGGAGCTTTGTGCCGTCAAGAATGTCGTCTCTGTACATATTGGTTACAGGCACTTCTGCTGTGGGAATGAGAAAATAGTCTGTTCCGGTAACCTTGAATGCATCCTCTTCAAATTTGGGGAGCTGTCCTGTTCCAACCATACTTCTTCTGTGTACCATATATGGTGGGAAAATTTCGGTATAACCACTCTCTGTTGTGTGTGTGTCGAGATAGAAGTTAATAACTGCACGTTCAAGACGAGCGCCGAGGCCTTTGTAGAATGTGAAACGGGTTCCGGTTACTTTGCCTGCAGTGGGAGCATCTATAATATCAAGATCTGCACCAACATCCCAGTGGGCCTTGGGTTCAAAGTCGAATTTTGTTGGTTCGGAAAAACGTCTGATTTCAACATTGTCTTCGTCGGTGTCACCGTCGGGAACTTCGTCGTTGGGGATGTTGGGAATTGTGTACATTATAGTCTGAATCTGCTCGTCAAGCTCTCTTACCTTTTCGTCAATAACTTTGATGTCATCAGAAAGCTTCTTCATTTCTGCAAATATGGGAGCAACATCTTTTCCCTCTTTTTTGAGAACGGGAATCTGCTTGCTAACCTCATTCTGCTTGCTCTTGAGCTGTTCAACCTCAAACAAAAGCTCTCTTCTTTTTGTATCAAGGTCTAAAAGGCCATCAATATCTACAACTTCTTTTCTTCTGGAAAGAGCTTTTTTCACCCTTTCGGTTTCTGTTCTGATGAGTTTAATATCTAACATTTATCATACATTCCTTTCTTGTGTGGCGTTTATTGTTTGTCATTTACTATCATATTATATATATACTGCTGACTCTGAGTGAGTGCTGCAGCATCAACAGATGCAAGAGCATCTTTCGCCTCATCCTTTTTGTCTTCATCATAAAGAGCCAAAGCCTGAGTTAAAACTGCTTCAACATTTGCTGCTTTTGCGTCATTTTGTTTTAACATTTCGTTTTCTGCAACTGTTGCTGCAATCTGTTCGTTCAAAATTGCATTTTCGTTTTTCAGTTGAGTATTCTGAGCCGACAGAGCAGCAATGTCATTTTTTAGACCCTCTTTTTGCTCTGTGTCAAAATTTCTGCTCACTCCTGCAAATAAAATCAGGATAAGTGCAAAAGAAAACAGAATGCTCACATAAATCCATAAAAATTTTGTATTTTGCTTCATTTTGTCATTTTCCTCCGTTTTGTTCCACGTGGAACAAAAAATTCCTTCAAAATTAAATTCTGCCAAGGTTTAGTCTTTCGACGTAAAATCATCTTACCCACTTTCCATTTGTTGAACACAGCTCAATTTTAAAGGTCGTTTTTTTCGCACTTTTCAATAATTTTTATTATTCTTTCCAAATCTTTTGCAGAATAATACTCAATCTGAATTTTTCCTTTGTTGTTTTTGTCTGCTATTTTTACCTTCGTCCCCAAAATTGAGCTTACATTTTTTTCTATTGTTTCAAATGCAAGCTTCAAATTTAAGTCAACTTCTTTTTTGGATTTGGGTGCTTTGGGCACATTTTTGATTTCTTCTTCGAGCTCTCTCACACTCAAGCCATTGTCAACAACCTTTTTGGCATATTCAACAAGCTTGTCCGAATCAGAAACAGACAAAAGAACCTTTGCGTGACCAACCGACAGTTCGCCCGACTCAAGCATACCAACAACAACATCAGGAAGATTCAAAAGCCTGAGAGAATTTGCAATGCCGGAACGGCTTTTGCTCATTTTTTCGCTCACTTGCTCTTGAGTGAAGCCATATTCTGTCATAAGCTTGCGATAACCAAGGGCTTCTTCTATGGGGTTGAGGTCTTGACGTTGAAGGTTTTCTATCAATGCAAGCTCAAACACCTTTATGTTTTCTGCTTTTTTAACAATTGCAGGAATTGTTTTTAGTCCTGCAAGCTTTGAAGCACGCCATCTTCTTTCGCCGGCTATAATCTGATAATAGCCATTGTCCGATTCTGTTAAAAGAATCGGCGACAAAACCCCGTGCTGCTTTATTGATTCAGCAAGCTCTGCAAGCTTTTCGTCATCAAAGTCTTTTCGCGGCTGTTCAGAATTTGGTTCAATGTCAATTATTTTGATTTCGCTTATAGATTCCGAATCAATCGACGAATTTTCATCGGTGAGCAATGCTCCCAAGCCTTTTCCAAGGCCTTTTTTCTTTACCATATCTTCACCTCTTTATTTTTTGGCGGTTTTTTTGTTCATTTTTATTACCTCTTTGGCAAGCTTCATATAACATTCGCTTCCCTTGGAGGATTTGTCATAATAATTGATTGGCTGACCATAGCTGGGTGCCTCACTTAGGCGAACATTACGGGGAATAACTGTTTTGTACAGCTTATCTCCATAATATTTTTTCACTTCCTGAGCAACAAGAAGCGACAGATTTGTTCGCACGTCATACATTGTTAAAAGAACACCCTCAATCTCTATTGACGGATTGAGTTGTTTTTTGACAGTTCTCACAGTTGCAGTTAACTGGCTGAGGCCCTCGAGTGCGTAATATTCGCACTGTATTGGCATAATGATACTGTCGGACGCAACAAACGCATTAAGTGTGAGAAGTCCGAGGGATGGGGGACAATCAATGATTATGTAATCAAACTCGTTTTTGATTTGTTCAATTGCATTTTTCATCAAAAACTCTCTTTTTTCCACGTCGACCATTTCGATTTCTGCTCCTGCAACATCAATTGCAGATGGGCAAAGCCACAAATTGTCAAATTCAGTTTCGACAATAACATCTTTCAAAGGTGCAGAATTTATGAGCACATCATACACACTGGCATCAACCGATTCCTTGTCTGTACCAACGCCGCTGGATGCATTGCCCTGAGGATCCATATCGATTAAAAGCACTTTCTTTTTGTTTGCACCAAGACACGATGCCAGATTAACCGATGTTGTTGTTTTTCCTACGCCGCCTTTCTGATTGGCAACGGATATGCATTTTCCCATAACGCATCCTCCTTTCTTTCTATATAGTATACCACAAAAATGTTCCACATGGAACATTTTTTCAAAATTTTGTGAATAAAAAATTAACAAAATTTTTAATATTTTTGATGCAAAAGAAACAAAAACAGATTCAAAAGCCTAGCCATTGGAGCATTATTTGAACTCCGGATAATACTCCAATGACTAAGGTTTTAACACATTGAAGTGCCGTAGAAACGATGTGTTATATGTGTTTTATCGTCTCCGGAAGAAATACCGCCTAATTCAACTGGTGTTTGTGCACAAATCGCAAGGTGTTTATTTCGGATTATTGTACATATATACCAAACTGAAACGTTTTTCTTGAAAAAAAGCCGAAAAAATATTACAATATAATATATATGTCCAAAAATATGTACCTTGGCCTGACAGCAGTTAATCGAAACCGATTTTGATGGAATTTTGGCGCAGAAGACAAACAAAGGCTAATATATTATAAGAACGGAGTGTCGAAAATGAACGTAAGATATTTCCAGCAAATTACTCACCAGATGAAAGATGTGATGAACAGAGATCTCGGCCTCATAACCGATGGCGGAATGGTTATTGCATCTTCCGACAACTGCATCACAAATGCAGACCTCGAATGTGTGCTCAGCTTCACTGAAGACAACATCGACACATTTACCTACAACGGCTTTACCTACAAGCCGATTGTTGCCATGGGCAAAATTGACTACATTATATTTGTTAAAGGAGACGACTCACTGGCAAGAAACTATGCCGACATTCTTCAGGTTAGCTTTTCGTCAGTAAAATCTTTATATGACGACAAGCACGACCGTCTCAACTTTATAAAGAATTTTCTTTTGGACAACATCCTGCCCGGCGACGTTTTGGCAAAAGCTGCAGAGCTTCACCTCACAATTGAATCACGCAGGGTTGTATTCCTCATTCAGACCGACAAAGTTACCGACTTTTCGGTTCTTGAGCTCATAGAGAATATGTATCCCAACAAGCAAAACGACTTTATTGTGAGCGTTGACGAAAACAACATTGCCCTTGTAAAAGAGCTCGACAGCGACCCCTCGCTTTCAGACCTTCAGGGCATTGCCAAAAACATCTGCCACAACATCAATTCCGAAATTATGACATCGGCAACAGTTGGCATTGGCACAGTTGTTGGCAACATTAAAGAAATTGCCCGTTCGTATAAGGAAGCAAGAGTTGCTCTTGAGGTTGGCAAGGTTTTTGACGACGAAAAGAAAGTGCTCAGCTACGAAGACCTTGGCATTGGCCGACTCATCTATCAGCTTCCCACAACTCTTTGCGAGCTCTTCCTCACAGAAGTGTTCAAAAAAGGCTCCATTGATGAGCTGGATCAGGAAATTATTTTCACAATCCAAAAATTCTTTGAAAATAACCTCAATGTTTCCGAAACATCACGTCAGCTCTATGTTCACAGAAACACACTTGTTTACAGACTCGATAAAATCCAGAAAATTACCGGTCTTGACCTGAGAATTTTTGATCAGGCCATAATCTTCAAAGTTGCAATGATGGTTAACAAATATCTTACCTCCAATGCAACAAAATTATAATTTTTTAGCCTGATAATAGCTATACAAGCCTGATAGCTACTGTCAGACTAAGCAAAAGGAGTTTTTTTAGTGATAACATTTGAAAACGTTGCAAAAATATACGACAACGGCTACGGTGCCCTTAAGGGCGTATCCTTTCACATAAACAAGGGGGAATTTGTGTTTTTGGTTGGTTCAAGTGCTGCCGGCAAATCCACAATAATTAAGCTTATGATGAAGGAAGAAAGTGCAACCGGAGGCAATATCATCATCAACGACATTGACGTTAACGCTCTCCGCCACAACGAAATCCCGTATTTTCGCCGCACGCTGGGTGTTGTGTTTCAGGATTTTCGCCTTTTGCCAAACAAAAATGTTCAGCAAAATGTGTCGTACGCAATGGAGATTGTTGGTGCTTCCAACAAAGAGATACGCAAAAATGTGCCTCTTGTACTCAGTCAGGTGGGGCTTTCTGCAAAAGCTAAAATGTATCCTCATCAGCTCTCGGGCGGCGAACAGCAAAGAGTTGCAATTGCAAGAGCAATTGTCAACAACCCCGTTGTTCTGATAGCAGACGAGCCAACGGGTAATCTCGACCCCGAAACAGCTCACGAAATAATGACGATAATGGAAGACATCAACAAACGTGGCACAACAATTGTTATGGCCACTCACGCAGAAAACATAGTTAACGATATGAAAAAAAGGGTAATTGTTATCGAAAAAGGAATCATTACCCGTGATGAAAACGAAGGTGGTTACGGCAATGTTCAGAGCAATTAGAAGATCATTCACCGAAGGCATCAGCGGTATGGCCAAAAACGGCCTTATGACCATCACATCGCTTTTGGTTGTTACCGCCTGCATATTTGTTTTCGGTGTGTTCCTTATGTGTATATTCAACATAAATCATATGACAAGCAAAATGGCCGACGATTATCAGGTTGACGTGTATATTTCACGCTCCATACAGCTTGATGACGACAGTATTTCGGTGTTTGTCAAACGTGATGCAAATGCCGACGACGTTGCATATTATTATGCACTGAACGAGATTAAAACTCTTATTATGGGAGTTCCAAATGTTAACGTGTCGGACATAAACTTTGTAGATTCCCAAACCCGAATTGCAAACTTTATTGCAAAGCTTTCCGACAACGAAAAAGCAACATTTATAATTCCTGAGGGGGCACGCATCCTCGATTCCTACACAGTCACCCTTTCAAACCCCGCCGCAAAGATTGAAGCAATGAGACTTCTTGGCCAAATAAACGGTGTGTCGGAGGTTTTGGATGCCGAGGAGGCTCACCATCGCCTTGCAACTCTCGGCGGCGTAACAGCAGGCCTCAGCGACGAAAAATATGAAGAAATCAAAGCCCTTCTTCTTGCCGACATCGAAAAGATTGGCAACATCGACGTTGATAACATAGGCTTTGTTAACGGCAAAGAAAAATTTAAAAAATTCAAATCTGAGCTCACTGAAGAAGAACTCAAAGATTTTGAAGGCCTCCCCGAAGACCTGATTCCCGATGCATACACTGTGTCGCTCAAAGACCTCAGCATCGCTGACGAAACCATAGCAGAGCTCGAGGCTCTCAGCCACGTCGAAAGCGTTGAAAACAGCAGAGAGCTGATTTCCGTTATCGACAGTCTCAAAGATATTGTGCAAAAAATCTCAATATGGATTATTGTTGCGTTTGCACTTGTCAGCCTGTTTATTATTTCAAACACCATAAAGCTTACCGTTCACAACCGCCGCAAAGAAATCAACATTATGAAATATGTTGGCGCAACCGACTCCTACATCAGAGGACCGTTTATAATGGAAGGCATCTTAATTGGCGTTCTTTCTGCGGTGCTTGCATTCTTCATATCCCAGTGGACGTATGATGGCCTGATGGCAGCAATAAGCTCCAGTGCATCCTCGTTCACAGCGAATCTTGGTCTTATGAAGTTCTCATCACTGTGGTCAAAGCTTTTAACAGCATATGTTATTCTCGGCGGTGTTATTGGTGCGTTTGGAAGCTCCATCTCCGTGAGAAGATATTTGAATGTTTGATAAATCCATTTAACGAAAGGATTCTGACAGATGCAGAAAAATAAAACACTAACAAGAATTCTGGCTCTGCTGGCACTCGTAGCATTTATTGCAGTTTCCGTCTTTTCGGTGTTTCCCATCACAAACGCCGGAGCAACCTCCATTGAGCAAGCTCAGAAAAAGCAAAAGGAAGCCACCCAGAAAAAAGACGCTGCCAAAGAATGGCAGAGCAAAGAAATTGCCAAACGCGAAGAAATAGACAAACAGATATCGGCAGTTCAGGCAGAAATTGATTCTTATCAGCAACAGATAGACAGCAAAAATGATGCTATAGCTAAAAGCGAAATTAAAATAGCAGAACTCAGCCGCGAAATGCAAAAGCAAAACGAAGACTACAACGACAGAGCAAAAAGACTCATCAAAAAAGGAAATGTTTCTTACACAGAAATTTTGCTCCGTTCAAAATCCATTGACGATATGCTCACAAGAATGTCGGTTGTGAAACGTGTTGCACAATATGACTCCCAAAAGCTTGAAGAAATCGAACAGTCTATGGTCGACGTGGCAGAAATGAAGGTTGACCTTCTTGACCAAAAGGAAGAAGTGCTCAAGCTGAAAGAGGTTCAAGATGAAAAGAAAGCCGAGCTCGACGGCTACCGTGCCGAAAGCCAGGCAATAATCGATGACCTCCAGAAAGACATTGACAAGTATGAAAGAGAATTTCAGCTTGCAAAGCAGGCAGAAGCTGCAGCCAAAGAAGAAGCAGAACGTCTGCGTAAGCAATCGGATGCATCGGGCGATGTTAACGTTCCCAAAAACTTTACCGGAGGCAAATTTGCGTGGCCGTCAAACAACAGTCACCGTGTAACATCACCATATGGCTACCGTATTCACCCCGTAACAGGCAAATCACGCTTCCATGCCGGCATCGACATTGGTGCTGCCCACGGCACAGACATTTTAGCATCGGCAGACGGTGTTGTTATTGTTTCGGGTTACAACTCCGGCGGCTACGGCAACTATGTTGTTATTAACCACGGTGGCGGCTACACCACCCTTTATGCTCACTGCAGCTCCCTTCTCGTATCGAGAGGACAAGCAGTAAAAAAAGGTCAGGTAATTGCAAAATGCGGCTCAACCGGAATGTCTACCGGACCTCATATTCACTATGAAGTTCAGGTAAACGGTTCAACCACAAACCCAATGCAGTATTTTAACTAATAAAACCTCTTTACTTGTCATACAATTTTATCGGAGCTGATTTTTAGTGAACAAAAAACAATTTGTAATAACAGTTGCAATAACGGCGATGATAGCCATTTTGGCAACAACTATATTTTATGTCACACCAATCGGCAAAGATATATATTCTTATGTGACATACAGAATAAGCGGTTCTCCTGCATCAAAGCTTTTGCGCATTGAAGCCCTGATGGACAGATACTTTATGGGTGACTACAGCAAAAGCTATATGACCAAGCAAGCAGCAATGAGCTTTGTTTCGGGAGCCTGCGAAAAATACACCTCATACTTACCGGAGGACGTGTATAAACAGATGCAGGAAAGTCTGGATGGTCATTATGTTGGCATAGGCGTTGGCATAATGCTTAAAAACAACGAGTTTGTTATCGAAAGTGTAACAACCGGCTCTCCGGCACACAAAGCAGGACTGGTGAAAGGGGATATTATTGTTTCGGTCAATGGCAAAGAATATCTGCCATCTCAGTTGCAGACTCTCTCTGCCGATATCAGAAACACTCCCAGCGGAAAATCAACCAATATAGGAATAAAGAGAGACGGAGTAGTCAGTGTTTTTGAAGTAGTTGTTGACGACCTCAACCTGGAGTATGTTACAGAAAAAATGCTCGATGAAAACATCGGCTACATTCGCATCGAAACCTTTGGCAACAAGGTTGCCGAAAGATTTGAAGAATCCCTCGAAAAACTGCAAAAACAAGGTATGAAGTCGCTCATCATTGATGTGCGTTCCAACCCCGGCGGCAGTCTTGACACAGTTGTAGACATCTGCGACACACTGCTCCCTGAAGGAGTTATAACAACCGTAAAAGACAAAAACGGCAAAGAGGATGTGTATAAATCGGACGCAGATTGCATCAACGTGCCAATGTGCGTACTCATCAATTCCGAAAGTGCCAGCGCATCCGAAATTTTGGCTGCCTCACTTAAAGAATACAAAAAAGCCACTCTCGTTGGCGAAAAAACATACGGCAAGGGCGTTGTGCAGGGGGTGTTCGATCTGCGTGACGGTTCAGGCCTCAGAATCACAATTGCCAAGTATTTCACTCCCTCCGGAGTGTGCATTGACAAAACAGGCGTAGAACCGGACGTTGAGGTTTTGCTTCCTGAGGGCACAACTTTTCAGTCTCTTGAAGATGAAGGCCTTGCCGACCCTCAAATGGAAAAAGCAATTGAAATATTAAAGATAAGCTAAATTCTGACAAAAGCCGAAACAATCAATTTGCGTTGATTGTTTCGGCTAAATTTATCGAACTGTTATAAATTATTGTTTATTGCTGAAAGCAATAAACAATAATTAGCTAAATTTGCCTTACGGCAAGCTAAATAGACCATAGGTCAGCTAAATTGCCTCCGGCAGCTAAATTGTGCTTCGCACAGCTAATAGGCAAATTTTATTTAGCTGCACTTTAGTGCTATTTAGCTATTGAGCATAGCGAAATAATTTAGCTTTGAGCGTCAGCTCAAAATTTAGCTAAACAATAATTTATCTTACAATAACTCCACAACGGCTAATTAACATCATTAAAGGATGAAAAATATGAAAAACAAAATTGGCAGTTTTTCTCTTATGAAGAAAATGAACACTGCCCTGATTCTCAATAAAATACGAAGCGAAAAAGAAATATCAAGAATTGAGCTGGCAAAAGCCACCGGTCTTACGGCTGCAACAGTTACCAACATAACTGCCCGCCTTATTGATGCCGGAATAATTCAGGAATGCGCAGTGGGTGCATCAACAGGCGGCAGAAAGCCCGTTATGCTAAAGCTGAAATCCAATCGCTACTGCATCGCCGGTGCCTACATCAGCCCCACAGGCGTGAAGCTTGCATTGTCTGATTTTGCCTCAAACATCATAAGAGAATTTGAACTCTGCTTTTCGTCAGACAATCCATCACCCGATGACTGCGTAAATTTTATAGCTCACAGCCTTGGTGAATTTTCAAAAGAAAACACATTGGAGGTTGCAGGTCTTGGCGTTGGTGTTCACGGCACTGCCGATTCAAGCAAAGGCGTTATAATCAACGCACCGCTGCTGAAGTGGAAAAACATTGCCATAAAAGATATGCTCTGCAAAAAAACGGGGCTTGATGTGTATGTAGAAAACGACGTGCGTCTTATGGCAATGAGTGAAATGTGGTTTGGAAACGCTCAGAACAGAGACGACTTTGTGCTGCTCTATATTGGTTCGGGTGTTGGTGCGGCAGTGGTCAGTGATTCCCGTCTTGTGAGAGGCACAACCGACACCGCCGGTGAAATTGGCCACAGCATTATTAACATTGACGGACCTCTTTGCGAATGTGGTATGAGAGGATGTCTTCAGGCTCACACCAACGAAGCCGCAATGAAAAGGGTGCTGCAAGAGAACATTGACAAAACAAGTGTTCTTTCCCCCGACAGCTCCTGCCCGGAAATTATGGAAGCATATATCACAGGCGATAAGGCTGCCGAGGCCGTTGTTAACAACGAAGTAAAATATCTTTCGGCAGCAATACTAAACATTGCAAACATTTTTAACCCTGCAATGATTGTTGTTGCATCGGGAATAAAAGGCTTTGACAAAGCAGTTGTGTCACAAATAAAAAAAGTGCCCTCTTCCGCAATGGGCGGAGCTGAGAGCACCTGCGTGATTAAAGCATCAAGTCTTGGCGATGATGCCGTTTTGAAAGGCGGCATTGCAAAAGTGCTTGACGCAATTTGCAATAATCCCATTGCCTGATGGCAACCTCTAACACATAAAATCAAATATTTTTTCAAGGGGAATGTAAAAAAAGTCCAGAACGTCAAAGGCAGAGTTTAAGCATGTTAGTAATTGTTAATTTATCCCTTAAACGCTTAAAAATTAATCCATATGTAGAAAAACATTGCTTTTGCAATGTTTTTCTCTTTATAAATCGCTTTTGACTATTGCCAAATCTCACCCTCGCAGTACCTTTGTACAGCTTCGGGCTGTCGCTCAAAGCAAGGCTTTGCCTTGCTTTGAGTTCGATTTGACAATTCTGAATCATTTTTTCCTATTCCCTCATATCACAACATTAAAGTAATTTCAAATATACGCACACTTCGCGTCCGTTTTTTTCAAAAACTCCATCTTTTTCAAACCCAAGCTTCTCATGAAAAGCTTTTGACGGGACGTTGTCTTCCCTGACATATGTTGATGCAATGGCATAGCCAAGACTTTTGGCAAATTCCAGAAGCTTTTTTAAAACATAAGTTGCATAGCCTCTTTGCCGGTGAGGCGGCCTTATTTCAATTCCGGTGCCGATTATGTGGCGCGAGTGAGCAAAAAGAGTTGCAATTCCAACAACGGCATCGTTGTCAACAATGGTAAAGCTCTGAAAATATTTGTCGTCTAATTCTTTCAGCATTGATGCATCAGCCATTTTGCAAAATTCCGCTTCTCCCATTGCACCGTAGCCGGTGTCGGCAAGGAGAATATAGTCTTCATATTGGGTTTGTCTGAGTGTTATCACAAAAATTCACTCCAATTAATAATTTATGCTAACCATCTGAGCTTCGCCGTCCCAATCAACAGTGCAGCCAAAGGCTTCTGCAACAGCTCTTGCGGGAACAAGAGTTCTGCCATCTTTAATTTCGGGGCCAACGTCAAGAGTTTTTGTTTCTTCACCAACGTGCATCTCTTTGGAGCCTATTTTCAGCTCAACGGTTGTTTCGCCTTTTGTGGCGGTTATTGTCTGGTTTTCGCCGTTCCATTCAACCTTTGCACCAAGAGATTCAAAGATTGCACGAAGAGGAACAAGTGTTCTGCCGTCTTTGATTGTTGGGAGAACATCAAACAACACTTTCTCGCCTTCAACCATAACTCTTATAACTGCAGGCTTTTTGATTTTTGCAATATATGTGGTTTCAACTCTGTTTTCGTCTTTAACTGCAACCAAAGCATAGCCGGAATCGGTGATGTCGTAAATGTCGGTATCATAGAATGAGTATGACTCTTCGGTAAACACATTGGTTATGCCGGAATTATACACCCTCTGAGATTCGGGGTCTTCCTGTGAATAATCAATAGCATAGCCGTTGTTGCCCACTTCTACAAGATATCCGAGCTTATAGAAAAACCAATAATAAGATGCAACCGGATCTGCAAAATACACTTTGTCGTTAATGTCAGAATAGCAAGACAAACTGAATTCGTCTGTTCTGAGCTTGCCAAACTTTAAGCCATCTTCATATTCGGTGCCGTTGTATAATGCGTCCAGTTCGTCGCTAAAGAGTGCTTTGTCAAAAATTGGAGTTCTGATGATTTTGCCGTCTTCCTCCTTAGCGGTGTATACAGTGTAGGTGGAGGTGTAGAGCTCATCATTATAATCGTGAAGAATTGATGCAACAACTGTTTCAACAACCTCTTCGCCCGAGAGGTCTATAAGATAAACATCTTCATAGTATGCTGCTCCTTCGGGATCGTCTTCCGAAAGCACATATCCAACATATTTATCTTCACAGCTTCCCTCAACATATGCAGGGAATCTGTTCGTTGCAAAGTCTACCGTGTAACCCTTTAAGTCAAACAGATATTCCTCAGTGTAGGAGCCGTCGGTATAGATGGTTTTTTTGCTGATAGAATATATCTCGCTGTCGTCGGTTGGTTTGCTGAAAAGATCAACGCCAACAACCTCTGCGTCTTCCGCCGGAGTGCCGGGTTCAGACTTTAGCGGTGCAACAATCTCTAAAATCGGATTGTCAAAAATATTGTCGTATTCTTCTGATGCAAAAGCATTGACCGACAACGCCATCATAAGCACAAGAACAATTGCAAGTAAGCTTTTTAATTTCATAAACTCAAAATCCTCTCTGTATGTAATATTGTTAAGATGGATGCTGTGAAGTGTGAATTTGGCATAAGAAAAAACTACCTTTAAGATAAAGTCTGTATGTTTTCTTCGCTAGGGCTTCGGAATGGCTCGGCAAGCTCGCACATTCCTGCAGAGTCGCTCCGAAAATCACACAGACTTTATCTTAAAAATTAATTTGTGCCTATTACCAATTCCCTAAAAATATGCCAAGTATCAGCACCAAGGAAATTCCAACTTCACAGCATCCATCTTATATTTAGATTATATTCTTTTATAACGTTAATGTCAAGAGATGAAAACGGGGCAAAAATGCTATTCGATTGTTACCACTCTGTTTTCGCCGTCCCAGCCAACGGTGCACCCAAATGCCTCGGCAATTGCTCTTGCAGGAACCATTGTTCTGCCGCCAACAATCATTGCAGACACATCAAGGGTTTTTATTTCGCTGTTGACCTTCATCTCATTCGAGCCAATCTGCAGTTCAACATAGGTTCCGTAGCGAATGGCACGGACAGTGCGTGTTTCATCGTCCCATGCAACCTCTGCATCAAGAGCTTCAAAAATTGCACGAAGGGGAACTAAGGTTCTACCGTTTTCAATCACAGGCGGCTGGTCAAAGGAAAGCTTTTTGCCGTATAATGTGACTCTTATTTCGTTACTGCTCGGTTCTGTAAAATGGATGTTTGCATATTGTAAAAATCCATTGTCTGAGCCAACTTCTATGCTCTTCCATTCAACTTCGGTTGCACCATAATATACGTCTGTTAGTGAAGAACATCCCGAAAAGGCGTCTTCCCCTATACTCACTACACTTTCAGGTATAGTTATACTCTTCAATGACAAACAATCCTTAAATGTATAAGAGGCTATTACGGTTATTCCATCCGGTATAACAATACTTTCAAGGCTCGCACATCCACCAAAGCCGTCAATACTGTATTTATCTAAATTTGAGGGGAATTTGATGCTTTTTAATGATGAACACTCGGAAAATGCTCCATTCAAAGTGGTTACGCTGTCGGGGATATCAACGCTTTCAAGACTTGTACAACCGCCAAATGCGTATCCGCCTATGCTTGTTACACCATCGGGAATAACCACGCTTTTAAGGCTGGTGCAATAGCTAAAAACACCATGTGGCAAAAATTCTATATTCTTCGATATCACTAACGATTTTAGATTTTCGCAGCAATTAAATGCGTTATCACCTATTGTTGTTACACTATCCGGAATCACTACGTTTTGGAGATTTCTGCAACCCGAAAAAGCGTATCCCCCTATACTTGTCACGCTGTTTGGAATAATTATATTCTTCAAATATTTATTGCCTGATACGTAACTACCAAATGCGTGCGGCTCAACAATCGTAACAGAATCCGGAATAGTATAGCTCTCATCAGTCTTATCTAATGGATATTTAATAAGAATTTTCATATTTTTGCTAAATGTTACCCCATCAACAACAACTGTGTTGTCATCTGCCAAAACAGTGAGATTAGCACATAATGATAAAACCACCATTAGTGCCATAGTCAAACTCAAAATTCTTTTCTTCATTTTTATAACCCGCTTTCTTATTTTATAATAAATGCGGTGCCAACCATCAGATGGGCACCGCATTATTAATCTGATTTCAAAAATTAATTTTCGTCAGCATAAATCAACACACTTCTGGAGTCGTTATCCCAATCAACTTTCATATCAAAAGCTTCCGATATTGCACGGATAGGAACCATTGTACGATTGTTAATTATTGTTGCAGGAACGTCAATCTCAACTGTTTCGCTGCCTTTGAGAATTTTGTTGCTGTCGATGGCAACCTCAACGGCATAGGGCACGTCATATTTGGTGATTGTGGCAGATCTGGTTGCATCATTCCACACAATTTCATATCCCAGACTTTCCAATATGCCTCTGAGAGGAACAAGAGTTCTGCCGTCAACAATAACCGGACGCTGGTCTTCAAAGAAATGGTTTGACCAGTAGCCATAGTCATAAATTTTTACGTTAACAGCTGTTTCCCAAGCATTGCCCGAGAATGTGCAATCATTAACCGAAAGCCAGCTTTTGTCGCCTGTAATGTCGGTAAACATAACGTTTTTGTTGCCTGTAAAGGTGCATCTGTTGATAGAAACCTGCGAATCGTAAGAAAGCTCTTCGCTTTGTCTGAATTCAAAAAACGGTATTGTCTGAGCGTAATATTCATCATAGGCATTTGCGATGAATGTGCAATCGTTAAATGTTATGTCGCCGTTCATGCTGTAGAAGCTTGCACCATTCACCATACATTCGCGAATGATGGTGTTGTTAACGGTTATATCTCCGCCGCTCCATGCGTTTATGCCTGTAACACCGCAGCCGTAAAGGTCGCAGTTTTGAATGAGGGTGTTTTTGCTGTGGCTAACGTCGATAACATATCCTTCGCCCTCGCAGCCAAAAGCAGGCACATCGTGACCAAGAATAAGACCGCTTATCACAATGTTTTCGGAATTTGCTATGCGAACAACTGCTTCAAAGCCAACATCAAGCACAATTTCGGCCTGATTGTTGCCCTCAACTGTCACATTGGAAAGACCGTTGATGTTGAGGCATTTTGGAATTTCATATTCCCAAGCTGTTCCGTCATCAAAATATTCCATCATTTTTTCCGCTCTGAAAACGTATCTGCCCGGCGACAAAACAATTTTTGTGTTGGAGGCAAGAGAGCTTTCGAGCTCTTCGACAGTGCTGACATAAACCACATTCTGGTCGTTTGCCACTGCAGTGATTGTCATAGCCGACACCAAAAGTACAAGTGCTGTTAAAACTGATAATATTTTTTTCATTGTAAACTCCTTTCCGGCACTATAACCGTTCAAAACGTGTTGCCTAAATTTTACCAAAAAAGAGATGTGTTGTCAATTGTTTTTCAGGCTTTTGCCGTAGGATGTTGCACAACCATTATCTGAACACTAAAAAACGCAAACTCCAACTTATGTGACCATATTATCATAAGATGGATGCTGTGAAGGTAGAATTTAACATTTTCTTCTAATCTGCCAAACATAGGCATTTCTTCGCTCATTTGTGCTTATCTTGCCTACGGCATTTTAAAAATCTGCACTTTTTGCCGACCGAAAAGCATATGATTGGCTGATTAGTGCTCAAATTAAAAGTTTCGCACAAACCTAAAGTTCGTTTGGGTTCTCGGAGCAACCTATGAGTACGGTTTAAAAATTACATTTTTCCAATATGCACCTTGCAACATCAATTACCTCTGCAGGTTGCAAGGTGCAAGCCGAGCTTCATCTGGGTGATGAGTGCGAGGCGGTATTGAAAGAAAAATGTGATTTTTAAACAGGGAGTACTCATCCAGTTGCGTAGAGAAACTAAACGAACTGTGAATGAAAAACATCAAATTCTACCTTCACAGCATCCATCTTAAAACACATTTTATATTAAATTCAAAATTATTTTAATAAGCTCTCCAATTATTGGTTTTATCCACAACAACATACTTTTTTATAGAAAAATTATCTTTGATTTTTTCAAACTCTTCTTCTCCCATAACAAAAATGGCAGTAGATAGCATATCCGCTTGAAAAGAAGAATCGGCAACAACGCTTACACTGATAAGACCTGTGTCGGCACATTTTCCGGTGTGGGGGTTGATTATGTGATGATAAATCTTTCCGTCATATTCAAAATAGCGTTCATAAGAACCGGAGGTAACGCAGGACAAATCGCTAAGCTCCACAACATCAAAATATTCGCCTCTTTCACCTGATGGATCCTGCAGACCAATCCGCCACGGAGCTTTCTTTTCCGATTGGCCCATAGCATAGATATTGCCGCCAAGGTCTAAAATAGCGTTTTTTATGCCATATGATTTTAAAATTTCAACGGCTTTGTCGCAGGCATAGCCTTTGGCAGCACCGCCAAGGTCAATCATCATTCCCTCTTTTGCAAAAGAAATGAAACCGTCTTTTAAAGTAACAAGAGAATAATCAACCTTTTGCTTTGCCTCGTTGACTTTTTCATCTGTTGGAGGAATTGGATTTTCTGCTTTTATGTTCCAAAGGTCCACAAGTGGTTTTATGGTGATGTCGAAGGCTCCGTCTGTTAAAGAGCAAAATTCTAAAGCCTGCCCAATAACAAATGCAGTTTCGTCCGATATTTTGCAGGGCGATTTGTGGGCATTATGATTTATCTGGTATATTTCGCTCGTTTCAATATATGGACTAAGCAAAAATTCAATGCGTCTGATTTCGGACACCGCCGCCTTTGCCGCCTCCGACGCGTTTTGTCCGTAGCAGGTGATGTTTATCATAGTGTCCAGGCAAAAAGCCGACTCCGTTGCTTTTTTGGTTTTTGCACACGAAGAAAAAGAAAAACATAAAACGATTAAAAGTGCAAAGCACCAGAATTTTTTTATCATAGATTATCACTCCAAAATTTTGAGTCAGTTTTATTTTATCACAACAGGTTTAATGAATCAAGAAAAATATAAAACACTTTTTTGCACTTAAATATAATATTTTTCTTGCTTTTATTGGGTTTTCATTATATAATAATATAAAGGAGAGTGATATTATGAAGTTAATTCTTGCAATTGTTAATGACGAAGACGGTAACAAGGTCTTAAATGCTCTTTCAAAAGAGGGTTTCAGTGTTACCAAGCTTGCTACTACAGGTGGATTTCTGAAAGCAGGAAATATGACACTTCTTTCAGGTGTTGAAGATGATCAGGTTCAAACGGTTATCGACATCATTAAAAGCAAAAGTCATCGCAGAACTCAGATCACTGCATCTCCTATGCCCATGGGAGCTTCTGCTTCCTTCACTCCTTACCCCATTGAGGTTCAGGTTGGCGGAGCAACAATCTTTGTTGTTGATGTAGACAGATTTGAAAAGGTATAATTAAAAATGCTTTCAGGTGAGCAACAAAAAATTGTTTCTTATTTCGAAAACGCGTTGAAAACAGACTCCCTAAGGCACGCATACATCATTCACGGCGAAAAAGGTCTTGGCAAAAAGACTGTTGCCGACTTTGTCGGGCTTTTATTTGCCTGCAAAACCCATTCGGGCTGCGGTCAGTGCAATGGGTGCAAAAGTGCGTGCCTTGGAGCTAACCCCGACGTGATAAGGCTTTCAAACGGTGACAAAAAAAACTACGAGGTTTCAAAAATAAGAGAACTCATTAAAAAATTATACGAAAAGCCATCAGGCGGAAAATATAAGTTTGTTGTTATAGAAAACGCTCATCTTTTGGGAGAGATTTGTCAGAATGCACTGCTCAAGGCTATTGAAGAGCCTCCGTCATATGCAGTGTTTATTTTGCTGTGCGACAATATTTCAGAGATTTTGCCAACTATAATGTCGAGAGTGATGCTTCTGGAGCTTATGAACTGGAAAAAACACGAATTGAAAGAAGTTTTGCCCCTTGGAGAGAGTGAATCTTTTTTGTATGACTACTGTATGGGAAATGTTGGCACCCTTATGGAGGCGGCATCGGATCCGGAATTTAAAAAGCTCAGAGATGAAACAATTAACTCTTTTCAAAAGCTGATATCTTCAGGCAGGTTTGGCGTTTATGAAGCCGTGGAAGCGTGGGTTTCCAACAAAGAATTGATTGGCAAAATGCTTGGCATTTTAACTCTTTTTTTAAGGGATGTTATGTTTTTTAAAAACGGACAAAAAAAAGACATTATAAACACCGACAAAACACAACAAATCCAAGAAGTTTCTTCAAAGGTAACCTTTTCGCAGGCACTTGAAATGACAGAAACAGTTGTTCGTGCACCGTCCGTTATGAGAAGAAACGAAAATATGAATATGGCAATCCAGACTATGTTTATGAATATAGAGGAAACCATCAGGAGGAAAAAATGATAGATGTTACAGGAATAAGGTTTAAAAGGGTTGGAAAAATTTATTATTTCGATCCTGCCGACCTTGTTTTAAAAAACGGTGACCACGTTATTGTGGAAACATCAAGAGGAATAGAATTTGGCACGGTTGTTATTGCCAAAAAAAGCGTGACCGACGATGAAATTGTGCCTCCTCTCAAAAAGATTATAAGAAAAGCAACCGAGGAAGACGAAAAGGCTATTGAAAAAAACAAAGAAATGGAAAAAGAAGCCTTTAATCTTTGTCAGGAAAAAATCAGAAAACACAACCTCGAAATGAAATTAATTGACGTTGAATACACTTTTGACCACAACAAGGTTCTTTTCTATTTCACCGCCGACGGCAGAGTGGACTTCAGAGAGCTTGTGCGTGATCTGGCAGGTGTTTTCAAAACACGAATCGAGCTTCGTCAGATTGGTGTGAGAGACGAATCCAAAATGATGGGCGGCTTGGGCATTTGCGGACGTCAGCTTTGCTGTAATCTGTTTTTGAGCGATTTTGTGCCGGTGTCAATTAAGATGGCAAAGGAGCAAAATCTCTCACTTAACCCAACCAAAATTTCCGGCACCTGCGGCAGACTTATGTGCTGTCTTAAGCATGAGCAGGAAGCCTACGAGTCGATTATGAAAAACACTCCCGGTGTTGGCTCGCTTGTTAAAACTCCCGACGGCAAAGGTCAGGTAACGGCAGTTTCGCCCCTTAAGGGCATTGTTACCGTTGCAGTTGAAGAGGGCGAAGAAAAAAATCTTAAAGACTACAAGGTTGACGATTTGAAGATTCTCAAAAAGGTTGTTGTTAAAAACGAAGAAAAAATTGATATGGCAGAACTCAAGAAACTCGAAAAAGATTGATAAAACACTTGATTTTTCGACAGTTTGTTGATATAATGAGACACAGAGTGCAAATATTAGCCATTGGTTAATGTTTTTTGTACAATTTAAGGAGGTGTATCCCGATGGCATACGTAATCACTGATGATTGCATCAGCTGCGGCGCTTGTGAAGCAGAATGCCCCGTTTCAGCTATCTCTGAAGGCGATGGCAAATATGTTATCAACGCAGACGAATGTCTCGATTGCGGCGCATGTGCAGGTGCTTGTCCTGTTGGTGCTCCCGTTCAGGAATAATCAAACAGTAGCCTGACAGTAGTTATCCGGACCTGATTTTGAAATGGAAGATTTCCACTTAAACTTCGTCAAAATGCTCGTAAATCCACAAAAGGATTCACTGTGCTTTTGCCTTGGTTAAGCAAAAATCTTCTCGTTCAAAATTCTACGACCTGAAAAGCTTGTGTTTTTGAGAAGATTTTGGTGCGGAAGACGAAGGAAGGCTGACGCCTTTCGAGGATGACAAGGCAAAAGATTCCGAAAACACGGGTTTTCAGGCAGGTTCTGATAGCTACTGTCAGGCTGTAAGGGGCTGCAGCAAAGAGCTTTTCTTTATCGCATTTTGGCGAAAAAAAGAGCGTTTTGCTGCAGCCTCTTATTGCAATATGGGAGAAATATATGATTAGAGAAGAAGATTTGGGAACAGGCGGACTTAAAATACTTCAGGATTCTGAGCTTTTCTGCTTTGGAACCGACAGCGTGCTTCTTGCAAATTTTGCACGGGCATCTGCCGGCGACACGGTTGTTGACCTGTGCACAGGAGGCGGAATTGTGCCGATTCTGATGAGTGCAAAAACAAAGGCGAAGCTTTTTTTTGGAGTTGAGCTTCAAAAGGTTTCGTATGATTTGGCTGTCAAAAACGTTGAGCTAAACAGACTTGGCGACAAAATGACAATGATTTGCGACGACATTGCCAATTGCCTTAATCATTTTGGTTCCGGCTCGGTGGACGTTGTAACCTGTAATCCGCCCTACATGAGTGCAGGAGCAGGATTTCAGAACCCCGATGAGCCAAAAGCCATTGCACGCCACGAAATAAGAACAAACCTTAAAGGTGTTGTGGAAGCGGCAGAATCAATCTTAAAATTTGGCGGTCATTTTTATATGGTGCATCGTGCCGACCGTCTTTGCGACATTATCTGGGAACTGAGATGCAAAAAAATGGAGCCAAAAAGAATTTGTTTTGCAGCACCCTCGCCCGAAAAATCGGCAAAGCTGGTTTTGGTGGAGGCAATGAAGGGGGCGGCGCCGTCATTAAAGCTTGAACCCACAAAATTTGTTAATATATAGCCATTGGAGTATTATCCGAACCCGCCTAAAAGCTAGCATTTTCGGTTCTTTTAGGCTTGTCGTCCTCGAAAGGCGTCAGCCTTCCTTCGTTCTCCGCACCTAAAATTACTCAAAAATACTAAGC
>SVJL01000108.1 GCA_015068985.1 Oscillospiraceae bacterium | reverse complement strand
AACAATTTCTATGTCTCTGCGAAGCACAAGAGCATCTATATGATCTGTCGTATGCAATCTGATTGATTTCAAGATATCTGTCGTAGCCGTTTTCTTTGGCTTGTTTGATTATTGCATCATATTCATCAATAGATTTTTTACCAACTATGATATCGCAAAGACCAGCTTCAAGCTCTGCAAGAGCAACCTCTGTGATGTCTGTTATTTCACGGCTTTCGTCTACAGTGAGGCCAAGAGAAGGAAGCTTATGTTTCATTGCTTTTTCAGCAGAGATGTTCCATGTTTTAAGAGCTTCTTTTTGGCTATCAATCTGATAGTAGCCATTGAGATAGTCGGTGTGCTGATTGTAGCCGGGGTGGTTACAGGGAAGCATATAGTGATAGAGAGCTTCGCCTACAGAATTGAAGCCGTTAGCTTCAAGGTCGGTGATTTTTTCGGTATATGCATAGTGTTTTTCACCATCTATTTCTTCAACGGTGAAGGTGTCGCCTTCAATACCAAAAAGCTGAAGAACAACGCCCTCGTCGCTATACACATAGTCACACCACTCAATTGCCTTTTCGTAGTTGCCGCAGGTTGTTGAAATACCAATTGCTGTGGGTTTTGCGGCACTGTCTATTTCCTGAAATTCGGCAATCTGACCTTTTTGAGCAACAGGATACGGACAAGCCACGAGGTCATATGTGGGATCTACAGCCTGAGCTGCAGGAAGAATTTTGCCGATACCACCGCCGGTGTAGCCATGAGTTGTCATGGATGTGCCATTGGTCATATTACCTTCAATTTTAGCTGAGTCGTTGGTTATAAAGTTAGAATCGATGTAGCCAAGCTTTGACCACTCAGCAAGCTGAGCAACATATTCTTTGTAGCCGGGCTGGAACGGAGCGAACACAACTTTGTCGCCTTCAAGGTAGAAGTTTTTGCCAACGCCGTAGGCTGTGTTGAAAGTGTGAGAATTGGCACTGGTAAATGAAAGTGCATGAACTGTGGAAGTGAAAGGTCTTGAGAAGCCTTCTGCCTTTGCTTTTGCAAACACAGCTGTCCACTCGTCGATGGTCTCGGGAACTTCCATACCCCATTTTTCGAGCAGGTCACGTCTGGTGTAGATACCCATAAAGCCTTTTGTCTCACCGATACTCAGAACGTTGAAACCATAGTATCTGCCGTCGTCGGTGGTAGCTTCGAGCTTATAGCGATAGTCTTCGGCTTTGCCCTTTTCGCCTTCCATATAGTCATAATAATTAGGAGCGTATTCTTCGATATAGTTGTTGAGAGCGATGATAACTTCATCGTCGAGAGCCTGCTGAGGTCCGCCTGTGTAGGCACTCCAGTTGTATTCTATCATATCGGGAATTTCTGAGCCGGAAAGCATTGCAATAAAAGCTTCCTGACCGGTTGAACCCTGAATGGGATGAGTAAAATCGATGTGAACTCCGGTTCTTTTTTCGAGTTCCTGATAATACATCATATCTTCATAGCTTTCGAGAGTTTTGGATGATGTTGCATCCATAACTGTCCAATAAGTAAAGGATTTGCCGTCGGTGGTTGCAACTGTTTCATCTTTTTTATCGCCACATCCTGCAAAAGATGCTGCAATCAAAGTTAAAGCTGATAACAGTGCAATAATTTTACTGATTTTTTTCATAACTTTACCTCCATATTTAGATATTTTTTTTAGTATATCACAGTAAATTTTTCAAGTAAAGTCCAAAAAACAATCATTCACACACAAAAACACACATGGTGCCCTCTACAAATCTGATTCATATTTATTTACGTTTTCTGTATTGATGGGGAGTTGTGCCAACAGTGTTTTTGAAAAGTCTTATAAAATTTTTGGATTCAGTAAAGCCGCAGCGCTCAGAGATTGTACACATTGGAAGGTCTGTTTTGTCTATCATTTCCAAAGCTTTTGAAATTCTTCTCATAACCAGATAATTATGGAGAGTGTAGCCGGTTTTCTTTTTAACAAGGGTGTTTACGTGATTTGGGTGAATTGCAAAGAGCTCGCCAATTATTTTGTTGGTGAGCTTTTCGTTTGAATGCTCATTTATATACGAAATCACTTCTTCAACCAAGCCTTTGTTGTCACTGGTTTCAAGTGCACCCAATCTGAGCCGCCTTGCCACGTCCGACAACATTGCCATCATAATGGCACCGCATTTCATATCGGAATAGTCACTTTTTTTAGAAAACTCTTCAACTATCTCAATCATCTTTTCCTCGAAGAGCTGAATTCTCTTAACATGGACAGTTGTATTGAATATGTGGACATCGGTAAATAACGTATTTTCTACTATTTTGCCTGCGTCAAAACCCTCTATAACGTCGCTGAGCCTTGGCATTACTATATCTTTTTGAGACATCGTATAATCAAAATCAACAAAAATACAGGTGCATTCACCGACTAAAGGAGTGTATTCATAAAATGTGCCCGGTCTGATAATCAAAGCGTCACCACGCTCCAGATTGCATGTTAAATCTTCAACCCTGAATTCACCCTTGCCTTTTAGCAA
The DNA here is from genome assembly GCA_015068985.1 of Oscillospiraceae bacterium. Lineage (GTDB taxonomy): Bacteria > Bacillota > Clostridia > UMGS1810 > UMGS1810 > RGIG1828. The sequence continues at coordinate 3,151 of SVJL01000108.1, read as the reverse complement.
ATAGACAAGCATATTATCGTAATTGGCAACAGGTGTTGGTGTTTTTTCTTTTATGAGGCATCGTCTTGCATATCTGACATACGGACAGATGTCTTCAAACGATATCTTATTTATCATAATAAATTACCCTCCGTTTGCTGCACTGCAGTCAACTTCATCCGGTAGAAGCTGCTGTTTTTCCACCATACATTTGAGTAAATGATGATTAAATGCCATTTTGTAGAGACCAGCCTCCCTGACATCCCACAAGATGGATTTATTCTAACACAAACAAAATTTTCTGTCAACGAAATATCTGCCTGAGAACAACAGGACCCGACAATCCGCCCGACAAAAATGATTTTTCCTCTAAATTCATTTTTTCGTGATATGGTCCCACATCTGCCTCTTCACTCACAGAAAAATAATTCGTTCTCACACATTCGTTGGCACAGGTATTTGCTACAACAATTGTCAAATCTACCTCTGCCGAGTGAGCATTGAAGCGTACAACATATGGAGGCATTGAGGTTTTGGCAACTTCTTTTCCGTCCACAAAAACCGTAGCAACGCTTTTTACGCAGCCAAGGTCAAGTTCGTAGCTACCGGGAGTGAGACCGGAAAGCTTGTGAGTATAGGTGACTTCACCCGAAAAATCAGCGTCCCATTCATACAAGCCTTTTTTGATTTTGCCGTTTGCATGGTATGAATTAATAATTCCTTTTCCATATTCTATTTTATACTCTCTCGACACATATGATTCAAAATCGGAAAGAGTGCACACATATTCCTTTTCATAGGGAGAAACGGCGTTAACGTCACCATCTGAAAATAGCAAAAACACAGCCTCCCCCCTGCCAAGAGTAAGGTCAACAGAGGTTGTGCCGTCTTTTTTATCGTGACAAACGGTATGTGTTTCGCCATTATACAAATTGACACCGTAGACAGGCTTTGTGCAGTTTATCCCAATAGCTTCGCTCACTGTGTGCGAGGATGTGTTGCACACAAAGTATCCCTCATCCCCGTTTTCAAACAAAACTTTTCTAGCAAGAACAGAGGGGTTTTGCCTTTTTATGCAAGGCTCAACATTTGATTTTGTGCAAGATAAAGTCTCTCTTACCTTTTCGGGTTCATAGGTACACAGAGGAACAAACACATTGTCGTAGGAAATGCCGTTATAGGTGAGGCAGAAATCTTTAACCTTTCCCGACAGCACAATGTCTTCGTCTATTATGTCGAAAGAAACACCCTCACGCTCCAGCATTTCGCCAAGCTCTCTGAATTTGGCTGCGGCAGATTTTCCCACTTCGCCCCTTGCACAAATTGTGCGTGCAGGATAATAGAGAGCGGTTCGGATGTGGGGTTTTGTGTTTTGAAGAATATGAGAAATGCGTGCTGTGTAGTCGTTGATTTCTTTGAGATGAGTCATACAAAGATTATCGGCAACAAAATTAGGGCGGTACTGATGCACCATAGCTGTGTTTCTGTCGTACGACATAACCATAAAGTTATAGAGGCTTACACCCCTTACTGCCTGATAATTGACAACGTATCTCATAAGCTCGGGGGCAACGTGTGCACCATACACTGCAAGACTTTCGCTGAGGCACACGCTATGGCCGCATTGATGGGCAGCGGAAGATATCCATCGGGGGAAAAAGTCCATTATACCCGACTGATTTGTGCCGTCTTTTGGATATGTTATCTGATTGCGGATAACGTCTATTCCGGGAATGTCATATTCCCGAAGGGTTTTTATCGGATTACCGTATCTGTTGGTTATGGCAAAAAACTCATCGTGGTCATTGTCAAGGTGACCAACAGAGAGCATATTGTGGTCGTTAAGCCATTTTTTCATGGGGGCGAAATAGTTATCACGAATAAGGTTACCGCAAAGCATATAATAATCGCTATTGGCTTGGTATTCCCTGTCGGTTTGAGGATCGCGATCCCCAAATATGCACGGCATATAGTCTGCAATATCGTAGCCGTATTCGTCAAAAAACATTTTTTCCAAACCGTCCGTCCAGGTGCCCATACAGGCTTCGTCATCAAACATAAGCTTTATGTTTGTGCCCATTTCATCACCAAAATGCTTTTTTAATTTTTCGTGAGTCATTTCTATAAAAAGCTCGGTGTTGCGAAGAGAAGCATTGTCGGTGCGTATGCCGGAAAACTCCTCATCTACAACGCAATACATCGCAAGCTCTGTATCTTCCGAAAATGCTTCGCCATCTTTCACCCTTTTATCTCCGGCAAAGGCTGCTATAACATTCTTGTCAAAAGAAAGCGGCACATTCTTTTTTTGTGTGGCAGTTGCAACATCTATAAGCTTTAGCGAAAGCTCAGGATAGAGGCTCCTTATCTGGCCACACACCATGCCTGACGGGAAGCCCCCTTCATTATAGAGCCAGGTGTACATTCCCTTTTCTTTGGCATAGTCGGATGCATATTTAACCAATTCTATATATTCATTGGAGAGATACTCGGGCGAAAGATGCGTTGCTCTTATGGTTGGTCTAAAATTTTCAGGCTCACCAAGAACGTAAAAAGCGCGTATACCAAGATTATACATTTCGTCTATTCGCTGCTTCACACCGTCTCGGGTTATGGTTGTGTTCCAAAGCCATGTGTATGCAGGTTGTGCACTTAGAGGTATATTTTTAAAATCCATACTGGGCCCCCATATTCTTATGATTTTATTTAAATTAAGTTTTTTAAATTTTAACACAGCATTTTTTGTATGTCAATTCAATGTTGATTTTTGTGTGCTTTATATTGTTTTTTTGTGTGCTTTATATTGTTTTTCTACTTGACTTAAAACCAGCGTAATGCTATACTAAAATCACAGATTACTTGTTTGTTAAATATGAAAACTTTTTTGCCCCCGTTTTTATATTAAATACAATTAACCGTTCAATCAAAAGTGGTAACGAAGAAGAAATAAACAGAGGTGTCATAATATGAATATAGCATTTGCAGGCTTCCGCCATTCGCACATTTTAGGACTATATAACACTGCTTTAAATGAAGAAAGCATTTCAATAACAGGCTGTTTTGAAGAAAACGAACAAGCAAGAAAAGCTGCTGAAGATATGGAGATAAATTTCAAATATGACTCATATCAAAAACTGCTTGAAGACAGTGATGTTGAAATTGTGGCAATTGGTGA
>SVJL01000008.1 GCA_015068985.1 Oscillospiraceae bacterium | reverse complement strand
GTATTTGTGGTTATTTACATTTTACACTTTGGTTTGTATATTGTCTATTTATTTTTACAAGTGTTGCACTTCACATTATAATCTGTCCAGCTCCCCTTGCACAGGGGAGCCTTTCGCTCTAACCTAATCAGTTCGCTAAACAATAATTTATAAAAATCAAGTACTCATTCAGTTGCAAAGAGAAGCTAATAGAACGAGTAGCTCGAAAATACAGCGTTCTTCTTTATGCTCATCCAACTTAAGTTATATATTTTTAATGGAGATGAAAAGTTTTGAGAATTTTTGAACCAAAAATCTTGTCCACCTTCAAGGGCTACAACGGCAAAAAGCTTACAAGCGACATAATTGCCGGCATAATTGTTGCCATAATTGCCCTTCCTCTTTCAATAGCCCTTGCCATAGCATCGGGAGTGTCACCCGAAAAAGGACTTTACACCGCAATTGTTGCAGGCTTTGTAATTTCCCTTTTTGGCGGAAGCAAGGTCAACATTTCGGGTCCCACAGCTGCCTTTGCCACAATTGTTGCAGGCATTGTTGCTCAGCATGGCACAGAGGGGCTTGTTATTGCCACTATTATGGCAGGTATAATGCTCATTGTTATGGGACTTTGCCGCTTTGGTGCACTAATCAAATACATACCCTACACAATAACCACCGGATTTACTTCGGGTATTGCCATCACAATTGTTATAGGTCAGCTCAAAGACTTTTTTGGCCTCACCTTTGCCGAGGGCACTCATGCAGTAGAGACAATGGAAAAGCTCTCGGCTGTTGCAAATTCTATTTCAACAATCAACTGGGAAAGCGTTCTTGTTGGTCTGGTTGCCCTTGCAATACTAATTGTGTGGCCAAAGATCAGCAAAAAAATTCCCGGTTCGCTTATTGCAGTTGTTGCAGGTGTTTTGCTGGTAAAATTCACAGGTCTCAACGTAAACACCATTGGCGATCTCTACACAATCAGTGCATCTGCTCCTTCGCCCTCTGTTCCATCATTCAGTTTTGGACAGATAAGCGACCTTATCTCGCCTGCATTTACCATTGCAATTCTGGCAGGCATTGAATCGCTTCTTTCTTGTGTTGTGTCTGATGGTATGATAAACGACCGCCACAACTCCAACACCGATCTCATTGCTCAGGGCCTTGGCAACATATGCTCCGGCATCTTTGGCGGTATTCCGGCAACGGGAGCCATTGCACGTACTGCAGCCAATGTTAAACGGAGGCCGTTCTCCAATATCAGGCATTGTTCACGCAATTGTGCTCTTGCTTGTTTTGGTGGTTCTTATGCCATATGCTGCTCTCATTCCAATGCCGGTTATTGCGGCTATACTCTTTGTTGTAGCCTATAATATGAGTGAGTGGCGTCATTTTGTGAGCATATGCAAGAGTGCTCCCAAAAGTGATATTTCCGTTTTGGTGCTCACTTTCGTGCTTACTGTTGTTTTTGACCTTGTTGTTGCAATCGAAATTGGTATGCTCCTTGCGGCAATCCTCTTTATAAAACGTATGGCAGACGTAACACGCATTCGCCCGTGGGTGACAAGTGAAGAAATGGTTTCTGACGATAACGGCAGACTTAAAAAGATTCCCGAAAACACTCAGGTGTATGAAATAGATGGACCTATGTTTTTTGCAAATTCTGATAAGCTCGCTTCTATTTCTATCAGAGATGACGTCAAGGTTGTGGTTCTCAGAATGAGAAGTGTAACAGCTCTTGATGTGTCGGCACTACGCTCTGTTAAAGCTCTGTGGAAAAAATGCCGCTCAAAAGATATTACCGTTATTTTTTCTCATGTCAACAAACAGCCCATGAAGGTTATTAAAAAGGCTGGCTTTTATGAGCAGGTTGGTGAAGAAAATTTTGCCAAAAATATTGATGTGGCTCTCAGCAAAGCATCAAAAATTGTAAAATAAATTGCAACATAACAAGGAGCTGTCTCTCTAAACAAACAATATGCATAATAATTCATTTTGTAGGGGTACATCGACCCATACATTTTTGAATGTTTATACATTATGAATGTTTAGAGAGGCAGCTCCTTGACTTGTTTAAAACATAAATTATAACTCGTTTCGGTAGTTTGCTGTTTTAAAAAGCTCTCTCCACACGTCGGTGTGAGCTTCACAGTCCAGGTAGTGAGCAAATGCGCTGGCTGCAATACCATCACGATCAAGACCTGCGGCACTTTGAGCATTGGTTATGTAGTAAGAATTCTGTTCGCTTTCGCAAAATTCTCTCCAACCGTTTTTCCATTCGCCGCTCTCAAGGTCGGCATTTCTTTTTTCAAAGCTGTACATAATGGCTTTTTTAGCTTCGCCTTTTGCTATTTCCATACCGTCTTCACACACACAAAGGGGCACAAACTCAACTGTGTTAGTCTTGGTGTCATATTTGATTGCAAGGCAAGTGTCCCATATGTCGGGAGATGTGACAAATGCAGGCTTCACAAAGTGGAAATTGCCCTGACCGTAGAGGATGTGGCTGCCTTCAAAGCTTTCGTAGCAGCCTATGCAGTGACTGTGCTGACACACAACAAGGTCGGCACCGTTTTTAACCATTGCACGGCAAGCCTTTCTGAGTCTGGGTGAAGGGTAGCCGCAAAGCTCTTTGCCTCCGTGATAGATAACAATCACCCTGTCGGCTTCTTTCTTGGCTTCCCTTATGTCGTCCATAGTTTCAAATTCGTCCCATGGGCGTGAACCCATTCTGTTGTCGAGGGCATATGAATATTCGTGTTCACACACTGCAACAATGGCAACCTTTTCGCCGTTTTTTTCAAAATACCAGTTTTTGCGTGAGTCTTCATAGTTATCACCAAAGCCTGTGTAGGCAATGCCGCATCTGTCGAGCTCTTTCATGGTGTCGATGGCACCTTTTTTTCCAAAATCAAAAATGTGGTTATTGCTTAGACCGCACACATTGACGCCAAGTGATTTGAGCACATCGGCAACTTCGCTGCAAGCCTTTAGCGGTGGCCCAAATTTTTCGATTGAGATTTCCGAATCGGTGAGAGCACATTCCAGATTAACAAAATTAATGTCGTTGCCTTCAAAAAGAGATACGGTATCGTGAAACAGCGCATCGGTATCTTTTGATGCAAAAATCGGATTGGTGCAATCGGTGGGGGAGAGATCTCCCAGAATCAAAGCTTTCATAAAACATTCTCCTTTATTGACTATTATAGCACAAATTTAATATTGACTATTTTTTTTAATATGTTATACTGATTATATCACCACCTTGTGTGGCAGACAATGAATTGTATTATTAAAAATTGTATTTATTAGCACAATTTTAATGTTTGGAGAATAAAAATGTATTACATTGCAGACGAAATACGCCACTATTGCAACATATCCCTTCCATACTGTGCACCTATTGTTGAAACCGAACCCATCAGCTACTATGATTTCACTTTTATGCTTGAGGGGCATATGACCTACAGAGCCAACACCAACGAATATGTTATTGGAAAAAATGATGCCATATTTTTTCGCCCCGGTACGCTGAGGTTCCGTAAAGAAGGCACAACTCCGGTAAGGTATGTTAGCTTTAATTTCAGTGTTAAAAACGATGCTCGGCTTCCCTTTGATGAATATATGCCCGGCTGCATAACATCGTCAATACGAAAAATTATATCTGCTTTTCCTCAAAGTCATCTCACTCCAAATTTTCATGCAAAAGAGAAATGTGCAAATATGCTCAATTACATTCTCTTTGAAATTATGGATGCCACAGAGTTTAAGTCGGGCAACGAGCACATACGCAAAATTCTTGCCTATATTGATGAACACACAGGCGAACACATCAGTCTTGCCGATGTGAGCCAATTTGTTAACTTATCTCCCGAGTATACCTCGCTCCTTTTTAAAAAGGAAATGAAAATAACCCTCACAGAATATATCAATGACAAAAAGCTGTCTCTTGCAAAGGAGCTTATACTTGGCAGAGAAATGTCACTCTCCGACGTTGCATCATATGTCGGATTTGAAAACTACAACTATTTTTCAAGAATTTTTAAGAGGCATTTTGGGGTATCGGCTCAAAATATGAAAAATTTTCGTTAAAAAACGATTGACAAATTTTTTTTGCTGTGCTATAATGCCTTTAACAAATTAATACTTTATCACACTAAAGGCAATGACCGGAAACAAGTAGATGCAATGATGCTGCTAAGAGAGAAGTCGGCTGCTGAAAGACTGATGGCTAATTGTGTTGAATACATTCTGAGAGCTCCGCACCGAAATGCAAAAAGTAGGCTGCGGCGGGGGTGCCCGTTACAGCACTTGAGTATAACCGCATTTTTCTTTTTTTGCGGCGTACTTGCAAAGGCCACAGCTGCGAGGCTATGGTAAATTGAGGTGGTACCACGGAATTTTTATCCCGTCCTCAAGGTTAATTGAGGGCGGGATTTTTATATGCCGAAAATCCAATCCTCGGCAGTGATGAACTGCTCAAATATTTTATGAAAGGGATTGATAATTATGGCATGGACAGTTAGTTTGCTTGTAGTGTTTTTTGCAGTTACGATTGGTGTTGGACTTTATTGCAGACGCAATTCTACCGACGTAAGCGGATTTGTGCTTGGCGGTCGGTCGGTTGGGCCGTGGCTCACGGCTTTTGCTTACGGCACATCTTATTTTTCAGCTGTTATTTTTGTTGGATATGCAGGTCAGTTTGGTTGGAGATTTGGTATTGCTTCCACTTGGATTGGAATTGGAAATGCGGTTGTTGGTTCTTTGCTCGCATGGGTGATTCTTGGCAGAAGAACACGTCTTATGAGTCAGCACCTTGGTTCTGCCACAATGCCTGAATTTTTTGGTAAACGTTTTTCGAGTCCGGCACTTAAAATTGCAGCTTCGGTAATCGTGTTTATATTCCTCATCCCCTACACAGCTTCGCTGTATAACGGTCTTTCAAGACTTTTTGATATGGCATTTCCCGGCGTGGACTATGCTTGGTGTGTTGTTATTATGGCTGTGCTCACCTGTGTGTATGTTACGGCCGGCGGATATATGGCAACGGCAATCAACGATTTTATTCAAGGCATAATAATGCTGGTTGGTATTGTTGCAATCATTGCGGCGGTTTTGTCACAGAATGGCGGATTTATTAAATCACTCAACGGCCTGGCTCAGGTGGAACTCGACGGTGCCGCTCCCGGTGCATTTAACTCTTTCTTCGGACCGGAACCCCTTAACCTTTTGTTTGTTGTTATTCTCACATCTCTTGGCACATGGGGACTTCCTCAAATGGTTCAGAAATTTTATGCTATAAAGAGTGAAAAAGACATAAGCAAAGGCACAATAATTTCTACAATTTTTGCAATTGTTGTTGCCGGCGGATGCTACTTCTTAGGTGGCTTTGGCCGTCTCTTCTCCGATAAAATCGGCGTTGAAGCAGGTCTTCCTGTGGGAGGATATGACAATGTAATTCCAACAATGCTCGAAACTCTTTCTCCAATACTTATTGCTGTGGTAATTATTTTGGTGTTTTCTGCATCAATGTCTACACTTTCATCGCTTGTTTTGGCGTCGAGCTCAACTCTTACTCTTGATCTTATTAAAGGTCATGTTGTAAAGAATATGACAGAGAAAAAGCAAGTCCTGATAATGAGAATTCTTATTGTGGTGTTTGTTGCTATTTCTGCATATATTGCCATTAACAAAGACAAACTCAGTGCAATCGCCGATATGATGGGCATTTCGTGGGGAGCTCTTGCAGGAGCATTCCTTGCTCCGTTCCTCTTTGGTTTGTACTGGAAAAGAACAACCAAGGCATCCGTTTGGGCAAGTTTTATTTTTGGCGCCGGAATTATGGTTGCCAATATGCTGATAAGGAGCAGTTTTCCGGCTATTCTTCAGTCTCCCATCAATTGCGGTGTAATTGCTATGCTTGGCGGTATTGTAATTGTTATTGTTGTTAGTCTTATAACTCCAAAGCCCGATAAGGCAATTGTAGATAGTGCATTTAGCTGCTATGATGAACAGGTGGTTGTATCTGCAAAAAAATCGCTTGGAGATAAGTAATGTAATTTCTGAAAGGATGCAAAGTAATTTTTGACTTTGCATCCTTTTTCACCTTTTGGAGGAATTTGGAATATATTATAACCGGAGGTGAATGACAAATGTTAAATTGTTGCTGTGAAAACAGATTAAGCTGCACTCTCGGCAGCATAACTGCAAGCATTATCGTGGGCATAGTTGCGGCTTTTTTGCGTTATTTTGCAGTTATTGCTCCTACTGCTGCCTTCTGGTGGGTTCTCTTTGGTATTGCTGTGGTATATCCCGCTGTGATTCTTCTTGCAGGTTCCGCCTGTGGCGGATATGAAGGTGCTTGTGTGTGCTCGGTGCTTCCGGGCATTTTAACCGGCATTGCAGGCACAATAGTTGCATCACTTGTTCTCCTTGGCATCACCTTTGCTGCCACAAGCATAATCGGTGCCATCATAACAGGTCTTGCTCTCGGATTCTTTAGCTTGCTTATTGCAAGCATTTTATGTCTCATAGTTTGCAGGTCGGGCTGCAGAGGCAGAAGGGAAATCTGATTTTAAAAACTCAAATCTTTCTTTGAACACAACAAAAAAGGGACACAGTGTTTTTATGCTGTGTCCTTTCTTTTTGCTGTGTTCAAAATTTTAGATTTTTGCGTGGCAACAGTTAAGAATACGATTTATGCTTTGCCGATGCTTCGGAACATTCCCGGAGACAGACCAATATTTTTTTTGAAAGCTTTGCAAAAATTATTAACCGAGTTGAATCCGCATTCATCTGCAATAAAAGCTATTGTATGATTGGAGTTTTGAAGAAGCTTCATAGCGTGATTTATGCGAGTATCCATTAAATATTGTTTAAAATTGACGCCGGTAATCTCTTTAAATAGAGTTGATACATAAGTGGGGCTGAGCGAGATTTGCTGTGCAAGCAAGGGAAGTGTTATGTCGGTGCGAAAATTTTCGTTAATAAAGTTAATTAACAGTTTCACTTCGGGGTTTAAAAAAATTTTTTTGTCGGCATTCTTTGTTTTGCATGAGTCAATACGTTTTAAAAGAATCAGTATGGAAGTCAAAAAAGACCGAATTGCAAGCTGATAATCAGGTTGTTCTTCAAGATATTCGTCCAACAGCAAATTGCAAAGCTTATTAAACTTTTTTTCGTATTGCGGTGTAATTGTAATTATTCGGGGCTTTGAGAAAAAACCCAATAATTCTTTGCTTAGGCATTGCTCAAGGCAATCTGATTTTACCTTGAACACAAGCCGTCGATGAGACTCAATGCGGTTCGGGTGAGGGATGTGTGGAACAGATGGCGGAATCCATGCAAGCTCATTTTGTCCGATGGGATATATGCTGTCTTCTATTAAAAAATTTACACTTCCGTAAAACAGAAAATACAGCTCATAATGGTCATGCCAATGCCGGTCATATGTTACAGGCCAACTTGTATGATTGGTTACATTAATGGTAAATTCTTCATTCAAATGCTCTGTATTCAAGTGCACACACCCCTTTCTTATATCTTATTTTGATTATATATGACGATGATTTGTTTGTCAAGAAATCAGTGTTTCAAAAATCGTAAAAAAAGAATAATATTGCACTCATATTTAAAACTATTCAATTGCTAAGAATCGGGCATTTTGATATTATGAAAAAAATGAATTATTACGGAGGTATTGTTATGAAAGCTATAGCCAAAAAATGTTTATGTTTGTTTTTAACTTTAACCGTAGCAGCATCGGTATGTCTGCTTCCGGTACTGGCAGAAGAAGTGCCGGATTTATCTTACATTCTTGAGAATTTTACAAAAGCAGATTTGCCGACTGTATCAAATAATTTTGATTTTCAAGACACCGATGAAGGAGAGGATGCAATCGGGAATCGTGTGTGTGATTTTTCTGAAAAATTAACAACTTCTAACACAGGCGATACACTATCAAACGATAACGGCAGACTAAAGATCAACAGAATCCAGACTGAATCTGCCACCAATAATAACACGAATCTTTTGTCGGCGACAAATTTGTTTAGCGGTAATCTGGGAAACACAGGACTTTGCTATTTTTCGTTTGAACTTCAGTTTTCATCTACTGTGGATAATGTTAAACTGCGTTTGAGTAATGACACAACCGGTGTGGGAAATACAGAGCTTGTTTTTTCAACAAGTAATAAAACTCTCAAAGTCAGAGGACAAACATCAACTGTCAGCGTAGATTCAACTCTGTCTCACAAATATGAACTTTTGCTTGACTATAATAATAAACAATTGTGGCTGTGGATTGATGACACACCGGCTTATAACGGAAACGCACTTGCGTTTTCGGGCACACATACCACCACAGGTTATTTCAGAATTTATATCGATAGTAAAGCAAACACCAATTATGGTGCAGTTTATATGGATGACTTTACAGTTACACCTATGGTAGCAAAGCAGGCTTCTGATGCCCCTGTGTTGATGCCGTCTGTTGATGAAACTGTGGGCTATGCATACGAAGAAAATTTTGACCTTCTTTCAGATGGTAAGGTGTATGTTCCGGCAGACGAAGGCACAGGAGCTGCAGCACAGGATACTTATGGGTTTGTTTCAGACGGAATTTTGCAAATAACCGGCAATAGCCTTGACGGACATCCTGAGGATATGACCATAAGTGATAAAAAGCTGAGCATATTAGGCAATGGTGCACATTTTTGGCGATACAGTGAAGGCTTTGAAGACGACACTGCAATAAATGACAATTTGGTTATACAGGCAGAAATTCAATCTTCAAAAGCCTACACCTTTAATATAGGTGGCGGTACTAATGCAAATGCGGTAATAAATCTTGTTGCAACCGATACGGGAATAACATTAAACGGCTCAAAAAGTGAATATAAGATGATATTACCCGACGATATTGTGAGCAGTACGTCATACAGACTAACTTTTTTAATATGTGGTAACAATACTTATTCACTTTGGATTAATGATGTTCTTGCGGTAAGCAACGCCGATATGCAGAATGCAACCGAGCCAAACAAAATTACAGGTATAAACTTTAGCCCGAATGCATCCAATGCTGCTATGGTGGTGGATAACATCAAGGTTTTTGAAGCTAAAAATGATGATTTTTTAAAGGTTGATAAAGTACTGCGCTTTGTGCGTGATTACACTGATTTTGCAAAGATAAGTGAAAATGACGGATTGCCGTTGGAATTTAGTAATACGATTATTGAAGCAGCTGCAGGAATTGCAGATGCCGAGGGATATACGATAAAAATCACCGACAGCAAAAATTTTTATAACGGAGCTGATACGATTTTTCCGTTAAAAGCTTCTGTTACTGATGTGACAGTAAGTGTAAATTACGGTGAGGTTTCACTTGAAAAAACCATTGCTGACGTTCCGATGCCTGAAGCTTTTAGCTTTGGTGATGTGGAATGGGGCGTGCTTCAGGCAAAAGATGTTTATGACGGAATGATTTATGCCGATGCCAGAAATGAAGCAACAGCAAAGGCGTATTCTCCGGTGATTGCTGTTGGATTATACAGCGGCAACAATGGAGAAAATCTTGCGGCGGTTAACGTTGCAACAGATTGCTTGTATGAAGCTGAAATCAAAGCCGAAGGCTTTAGCTTTAGTCTTAATTTAGAAAATATGGAATCATTACCTGATAATCCGATTGTTAAAGTTTTTGTTTGGGACAGCACAGACACGCTTTTCCCTTTAACACAGAATTACTCTCACAATTTTAATTAACTTTTAAAATTCAAAAAGCGGTAAGGCGGTTATACTTATGAAAAGAATTTGTTGCTTGATATTGACTGTTTGTTTAATTGCGGGAGCTTACGTTTCTGCAATGGCACAAGAGACTTATGAGGCGGCTGTTGCCCGAATTGTTCCGTTTAATTTGATCGACACTGAAAATCATGATGAAATGTTCTCGCGTATGGATGGTATTGTCGCTTTAATGCGTCTATATGTTCGTGCTTCAATGATGCCGGTGGATGATGTATCTGTTTTTAGTGATGTGGCGAACGAAAATGAATTTAAAGTTTACAGCAATTATGCATATTATCAAGGGTTTGTGAGCGGTGTGGGCAATGGTATGCTTATGCCCGATGAAGCAATGAGCTTACATCAGTTTTCCAAAATTGCAGTTTCTGTTTTGGGTTATGGCGATATTGCCCAAAGTTTTGGCGGATATCCGGACGGATATATGTCTGTTGCTTCTCAGATAGGACTTTTAAAGAATATCACAATGAGTAACGAAAGCCTGACATATGAAACAGCGGTTTATCTTCTTAGTAATATGTTGGACATAAAACCCTTAGAAAAAATATGGGGCACAGATAACTTCAGGATTTCCGACACCACACTCTATGAGCAGCTTATGAACTCAAAGAATATTTATGCCTTAAGTGGAATTGTGGAGGCGGTAGGTAAAGCTTCTGTCATTGACGGCGTTGAGCTTGAAGATGATGAAGTTTTAATTGACGGACTTCGTATGTCTTGTGATTCAGAATCTGTAACAGCTCCGTTAGGCAGACGTGTGACCGTACGTTACACACAGTCTTCACCGAGCGCAACACCTGCCGTTTTGAGCGTGTATGTGAGTGAACAAAACAAGGAAGTTAGGGTTGATGCATCTGATATTGAGCGTTTAACACGCACAGAATGTGTGTATTACAGCGGTGAATCGGATGAAAAGCGAATAGTTTTTGACGACATAATAACGGTCTATAATGGACGCCTTCAGGAAGATCAGGTACCTGTCAAACCTGCAACAGGCACCATCACTGCACTTGATAATGACAATGATGGACGTTATGAGATTGTTTTCGTTGACGAATATGTTAGTCTTATTGTAGACAAAATTTTTGAGTCAAATCATACTGTATATTTTCAGGAAGGCTATACCTTCAGAGGCAGAAATGCCATTAAGTTTGATTTAAGCGGCGAAAAACAATATGAGTTTGTTTCGGAAAACGGCGAAGCTATAGCGTTTGATGAACTCAGAGCAGATGATGTTATATCTGTCTGGGCTGATTCAAATGAAGAAAATATATGTGTTGTTGTTAGTCGGTCTCGTGCTGATGGTAGCCTGATAGAAAAAGGACAATCGTCGGTTAAGATTGGCAACAATACGTATGAGGTATATGGACCCGAAATAAGTCGCTTTATGTCTGAATATGATTTGAAGCAATCAGGCAGTTTTGGTATTAACCATGCCGGAGAAGTTGTTGGTGTCATTGGCGAAATTAACAATAACAACTGCTACGGATATGTTTTGGGATTCACAGATGGTGGCGCTTTTGGAGCTTCAAAGGTAAAACTCATAAGAGCGGGCAGCGTGGAAAAAGAAATTGAAACCATATCCGGCGATGAAACTATCAAATATACTTATACCAATGGTGAAGAGCTCATACTTGAATTTGCCGACACTATTAAGCTGAACTATGATAACGGAGCCGAGGTAAAGGTTGCCGCTCAGGATTTGGAAGCCGGAAGCCTTCAAAGAAGCGTAATTGAATATGAATTAAATAACGAATCAAAAATAAAAAGTATGCGCATTTTCAACGTTCCGCCTTATGAACAGGCATCTCAGGAAAATGCATACGCATACAAATTAAACGGTGAATTAAATTCATTTGGCGGATACATTAATAAACCGGCTTTCTATGTGAATGATAGTACGCAGGTTATATGTGTTCCAAAAAAAGAATCACCAAACAGAGATGATTATGACGTGTCTGTCGAAGTGATAGATGGATCTGACTATACTGTGATACCGATTGCGATTGACAGTAAAACTCAGGTTGCCCAGAGCGCTGTTATTTTGGAGGATATGGATGCTGATTCTGTGGGATTGTTTAAAAGCAGCGACGATATCTCCGTTGTTGGCGATGCACGTACATCTATAAACGATGATGGTGAACATATATACAAATTCGAGGTTATTTGCGGAGACGAAATTAGTGAGCTTTATGTTGATGCAACTGCAGCTCCCGTTAAAACTGCTGCAAATATTAAGAAAGGCGACCTTATTCGCTACAGAGCAAAAAATGATGGATGCATCACCGATTTGCAGTATATGTCATCCTTGACGGAGCTTGGCAAATCTGCTTTTATTAATAATGAAGGCTCCCAAAAAGAAACAGTATTTGCAGGTGTCACAGACATTCAGTTAAATCGTTTAGACGACTTCAGAAATGAACGTATTGATAGAATCAGCGTAAACATCAATGGCCGTGAGAAAAAATATGTTATACCACGCAAGAACGGGCCTATGATCTACACCTACTATCGAAAGCAGGGGCTTGTTTCGGCGGCAATTCCTGAAGAAATACAGGGAAGCAATCAGGTTGGTGGTGATGCTTCTTGGGTATATATGATAGTATGCGAAAATGAACCGATGGTAGTGGTGAATGTTGTGCAGTAGCCGCAGGAAGGAGAGTACTTAATGCGTTTTTTTAGACGAACAGTTTCTATGGCTTTGTGCTTTGCTCTTTTCCTTACGTGTTTGCAAGGCTTATCGTCGGAACCGGAAAAGGAAGAACATACGGTTTTGTATGAAACTCATTTTAATACCGATGACGGCCATGCAATAAAATCAGAGGGCTTAAATGATATGCACATATCTGACGGTACTCTTTCGGTTGAACGAAGCCAAAGTACAAATATGAACTTCCCTGATGTTGTAAGGCTTTATGCGTGTTCTGATTTTGAAGCGTGTGAATATGGTAAAATATCTATTGAATTTTCGGTCAAACGCAGCGAGCAAAAAAAGATGAGCTTTGAGTTGTGTGACAGTAGCGACAAAATGATTTTTGCACTGAATTTTCAAACACTCAACACAGTAAGCGCTTCATATCGCACGTCTTTGGATGAGAAAATGGTTGACAAAGTTGTTTTTCAAGATTCAACTGTCAACGAATATATTCCTGTTCGTATCGTTTTGAATCAGATTTTGGGAACAGTGAGCTTGTGGATTGGAGATTTTGACGGAAGCCCTCTTTTGGATAATGTATGCTATGCTCAGAGCTCGGGGATGTTTTGCTATATGAAAATGACAATTCGAGCACGGAATTATCATAAGGTATCTTTAGATTACTTCAGAGTATGCGAGGCAGAAATAACGGATAAAGATGCAGTTGCAATGGATGCTGTCTGTCTTACATACGATTCCTTCGGCAAGGAACCTCAAAATTCAATCACATCTGATTTGAACCTGCCGAGTTCAGGAAGCTATGGCAGCCAATATGAATGGAGCAGCTCAGATAAAGCAGCTATCACAAGTCACGGTGCAGTCACCCGCTTTGCTGAAGAAGATAAAACTGTTACTCTTACCGTGTGTTTAAAAAAAGGTGACGAAGAGATTACCAAAAGCTTTGACGTTACTGTTTTGAAACGTGCTTCAAATTCGTTGCTGTCGGCTTTGGAATACATAGTAAATGATGATATGCAGGGGTCTTCTCTTTCGAGGCAGGTTACAGTTATTTCCGGTAATCCTGTCTTGGAAAATGGTGAGTTAACCTTAAATGAAAATGATGCATTTTCATATATGCTTCGCAGTGACAGAACATCATATTCCAAATTGCTTGCATTTGAGATTGATTTGAATCAGAGTGGTACACTTATTGAATTTTATGATGATACCGAAACAGTGTGTTTTAGTCTCAAGACTGAAGGCGACACATTAAAAGCATTAGTACGCTCTGAGAATAATGCCAAAAAAATTTCGGAAACTCCTTATTGGGCAGAAGTGAAAAAAGGACTCTTTAATCGCATAATAACAGTAGTCTTTGATCCTGTTTCAGGACTCTTTTCTCTGTGGTATGGAGATGATATGATTGCCGACAGTCGATTGGGAAGTGCAGATTGTTCAAAAATATACAAATTCCAAATGCGTCAAATAAGCGGAACATCAAGTTTGGACGCAGTAAAGGTATTTGTTCCGTCAATGCCTCCTGAAGCGTCTGTCAGCTTTGATGCAGCGTCGCTTTTGGCAGGGGAATTTACTTGGCAAAATCCCGATGAAATAACTGAAGATTTGACTCTTCCCAAAGTTGGTGTTTGCTCCAGCAGTATAGAATGGGACAGTAGTCACGAAGGCATCATTTCTAAAAAGGGAAAGGTATCTCCTCCCGAAGCGGATACTAAAGTTATCATGACAGCGACAGTTCAAAAAGACAATGCCAAAGTAACCAAAAATTTTGAATTTGTTGTTTTGGCAGCAAATTCAACAGAATTTGCACAAGCAAAAAATATGATACTGGAAGAGCTGTTCACAGATAATACTGCAACAGGCAATTGGGCATTAGAAGCCGAAAACGGTTATTCATACATTAAAAAAGAAAAGTTTTTCTTGAGCCGTACATCGGATAATAGCTCAGCAATAACCGAGGCTTCACTTTATTTTAATGAAATGAAAAGCTTTTATAAGGGTATTTACGGTCTGGAATACACATTGAGTCGAGAAGGAAATGCCACGTTGTTTATGCGTGTTATGGGGCGCAAGGATTATTTGGCAATAAATTGGTTGCCTGACGGCACATTCCTTTTGTATGGTGATAAAAATTTGCCATCCGATGATGATGTGAGTGCCAAGAGTCAAAACATATACGCATCTGACGGCAAAAAGGTGATATGTGGAGATAAGTTGAAACTAAAAATGCTTTTTGATACCGAAAATTCAACATTCTCTCTTTGGATTAATAATGAATTGGTAGCAAAAAACTTGTGTTCCAGATTTAGAAATCACGGTAATTTAAGGTATTTGCGTATGTATATGAGTTCGGGGGCACGTATGACGGTAAAAGTGGATAACATACGATTTTATGAATCTTACCCACTTTCGCAGGACCGTATAGCAAGAGATGAACAGTGGCTTACAAAGCGCGTGATTGAGGATGAGTCTGATCCGTCAATAAAATTTGGCTATGTGAGTAAAAAATTAAATTTGCCTCGGGTTGGATATTTTGGCAGTGAAATTTTCTGGAGTTCATCTGAGCCTGCAATTATTTCGGATAATGGAGACGTTATTCAGAATACAGAAGTAAAAAAGGTTATTTTAACAGCCGAGATAAAATGCGGAACTCACGTTTGCAAAAAAGAATTTGAGATATTTGTTTCTCCTTTGGCGGCAACTGATTTGGAGGCAGTAACTAATGATTTGGTGCTTTTAACCGCTGAATCTTTGTCACCCTTCGACGACCCTGCCGATGGAATTAAAAGAAGCCTGAGTCTGCCCGGAGAGGGAATGTATAACAGTAAAATCAGTTGGATTTCTGATAAACCGGACATTATCACAAATTCCGGCAGAGTAATTCGTCCACGGGCAGGTGAGGAAGATGCTTATGTGACTTTAACTGCCACGGTTACTTGCAAAAATGCATCCGAAAGTAAAAAAGTTTCATATAAGGTTTTGGCAGATGAACCTTTTGTTGATCCGGGATTTATGTCGGATGAAGATTTTTTTGGAGTGTATGACTCTTCAAAAGAACAATGGATAAATCGCGGCAAATTAGATTACAGCCATGACGGAATGGAAAAAATAGAAGAAGCAGTTAAAAGAGTGTCAGACAGCGGTGATTATGCTGATGCGAAAGAAGAACTTCTTTATTATTTCCGCAATGTTCGCCCCAACACGGCAAATTTGAGTATGGGGAATCGCAATACAGGCTGGGCAAATATGATTACCGATGATTTTCAACATTTGCAGACTTCGGCGTATTACCGGGGAGATATGTCAGTTGGAGGAGAGTGGGATTTTTATTCTACTTCCCTGAATACAGCTAACTTGGCAGATACCGATAAATTTGCAATAAGCATTCGTGCACGCTATAACGAAGATACCTATGTGGAAATTGCAAGGGCTGATTCTGAGGATGAGGCTATTCGTCCGCGATTGGAAGTTATGGCCAATGGCGTTAAGAGGGTTTTTGTTGCATCGGATGATGCTATTATTAGAGCAGGTGATTATAAAAGCGATAATTTTAAAGGCGAAAAGTATCTTAAAGTAACGGATTACGGAGAGTTTTTGGGCAACGGCTTGCAACAGGTATATATTAAATTTGATCTTTCAGGATTAAGTGCTGACGATGTTATAACAGATGCTAAGCTGGTAATTTATGCCCACGCAGGACCGGACTTTGTTTCTGAAAAAAGGCTGCTTGTTTTGTATGATCCTCTTACCGGATGGAATCGGGATTTTGCAACGTGGGACAATATGACCGGATATGTATATTCATTTAATGGTCAACCCGATACAAGAAGATGGGATAATATTGAGGGGTCAGATAATGAATATTATGCTCAGCATACCCGATTTTACTGTTGGCCTGCAATTGCCGTTGAGTATCAGTTGACAGGCGATGAGAGGTATGCCTATAACTCTCAGAGAATTGTGGAAAGCTTTTTGTCTGAAACGGGCTCTTTCACAAGCTGCGGCACAAACACAGGTTATGATGAAAGCGGTATAAGGGGTGCTTATCCTTATTCCCTTGCGGCAATTTTGAGAATCGGAAACTGGCTGAATTCCATACCGGTTTTAATAAAAAGTGAGTATGCAACACCAGATTATTGCACGGCTCTTCTTAAAAACATTTGGGATACAGGTAATTTTTTAACCAAGTACAACACAGCAAGCGGTAACTGGCGTCAGTTTGAACTTCAAGGGCTGATGGATATGGCATTACGTTTGCCGGAGTTTTATGATTCGCACAACGGTACTAACTGGTATGAATACAGTGTTGATGAGCTTGAACAGCTTCTTTTTACAAACACCTTTGAAGACGGGTCATATATTGAATCTACGGAAGCATACGGCATAGCGGCATTTAATAGCTATGTTGACTACAAAGAGAGTATGATGTCAGGTGGTGCCGATGTTTCCGAGGCCTATAACAAGAGGTTGCATGAGCTGGCGTATTATCAGGCACTTTTATATACCACCGACGGACTGGGTGTTCAATATGGCGATTCTCCGCTTAATTATCGTGACAACAGCGGTCTTGAAAAAGTATGTAAGTGGTTTGACGATAAAGAACTTGAATATATTACAACATACGGCGAAAGCGGAACAGAACCTGAATGGACGTCTAAAACATATCCTGAATCTACAATTACAACAATGCGTGCAAACTGGTCAAAGAATAGTCCATTTCTGTTCACGAATGTTCGTGGTGGCGGACAGCATGGCCATCAGGATTACAATGCTATTATTCTTCATGCATACGGACGACGTCTTTTAAATGATGCCGGCTATTTTACCTATGACAGCACAGACCCTTATCGTATTTATGGTGTTTCCACAAAAGGACACAACACTCTGGTAATCAATGACCGGAGTCAGAGAGGGCTGTACACCCCGGAAAATCCTAAGAATACAACCGGCACTGTTCACGAATTTGTTACCAATAAAGCATTCGATTATCTTAGCCAAAGCACACCTAATTATGAATATTTTGACCACAGGCGTACAATAACTTTCATCAAGCCGGATTTGTTTATAGTGTCGGATTTTGTTAATCCCGAGGACAAAACTGCTTCTAATAATTATAAACAAGTGTGGCATATGTATCCTGAAGCTATGATGTCCACGTCGGTTGAAGACAATACTATTCGTTCAAATTATGCTTCGGGGGCAAATGTTATTGTTGCCTCTGCCGATGGTGATTCCATCCTTTTGAAAGAGGAGCTCGGATGGTGTGCACGGCGTTACCAAAGAGTTGAGGAGGCACCTTTTGCATATTTTGAAAAAACTGCCTCCGGCGAGGTTTATATGGACACGGTCATTATGCCGAGCAATAACGACACATCCGCTGCCCTTGTTGCAAGGCGTCTCGATTCAAAGCCCGGTGCATCTGCACTTGAATTTGATTTTGTTCAAAATGAAAGTGCGTTCACAGGATACTTCTATTTGGATTATGATGGTAAAGGCGGTACATTTGGTCATTACACAACAGATGCAGGATGCGCATATGTTCAAACAGATGCCACCGGAAATGTGTGTGCTGTTATGATTAAGGGCGGTAGTTATATTAAAGATAATAGAAGCAATGCCTACGTTTTTTATGATAAGCATACTCATACTGCTTCATATGTGGATTTAAAAGGTGATGATGTGTATATAACAACTGATGCCAAAGCATTGTCTGATGTAAAAATTAATATTTCCAAAAATCCGTCACGTGTGTATGTTAACGAAATTTCAAACACATATAATATTTCGGATAATTTTATAACAGATATTGGCAACGGAATTTTAGACGGTTCAGAAAACAAAGAAGTGTCAGATTTTAATGGTGTTATTGGAAATACGCCATCTAAAGACAAGCCCGCCGGTGGTGGAGCATCCCAATCGGGTAATTCGGGAGGCGGAACGGGCGGCTCAGCTCAGATTGTACCCGCAAATCCGATTTCAGCTTTTCAAGATGTTGAAAATCATTGGTCAAAGCCATATGTAGACGGATTATACAAATCGGGCATTGTTGGCGGATATCCGGACGGATATTTTTATCCTGACAGTTATATTTCAAGGGCCGAGTTTGTGGCAATTGTTATTCGTGCAAAAGGTATAACGCTTTTGCCATATCAAAACGGGTTTTCAGATGTTTCATCACAGGATTGGCACAGTGATATTATTCAGGCAGCTCTTGACGCCGGAATAATTTCTGCTGATGAACGCTTCAGACCCAACGACTATATAACTCGTGAAGAGATTGCAAAAATCATTAGTCGTGTTACTATGTTGGATGACAAAGCTTTTGACAAAATTTCGGCAATCACCGTATATGATGATGCTTATGCTATTTCCGAATGGGCAGTCGAATCTGTTGAGAAAGTGAGTGCACAAAATTTAATGCACGGCAGAGATGACGGAACATTTGCGCCCAAAGCAAATGCAACCAGAGGAGAGGCATCGGCAGTTGTTAGTCGAATGGTTGATTATTTAAAAAATTAAATCATAATAACAAAAAACGAGGACTAAAAAATCCTCGCTTTTTGTATTTATACGGATTATGTTTTTTGCCGACTTAGATAATAATCCGAGGCAAACTCAAGGTGCTATTGTTTTTTGTATTGACATTTTTAGCTGTGTATGGTATAATAAACTCACAATTAATTCAAGCAATAAATTAATTAATAATATTAAAATAATGGAGGTAAGAATTATGGCAGAATCAACAGATTTTCGTTATAATACCGGAGCTACCAAAGTTCCGTGGGCTGCAGTTGGTGAAAACTATAACGCAGCAGATCTTATGGAGGTTATAAGCTTTCTTATGCAGGGCGACGGCCCCGAATATGAACAGGCTATAAACGCCGTGTATGAGCAGGTTAAAAAGCTCGACAAAGTGTCCACACCTCCCGGAAAGCTCACAACCGACAAACAGGTTTTGGCAGCTGAAGAGGCTTGCAACAAATATCTTGGAACCGATTCTTCAACCTTTGTTACAAACTGCACAGCAGGCTTTGAAATTGCCTACAAATACGCCGGCATCAAAGAGGGCGACGAGGTTATCGTTCCTGCAATCACTTTCGTTGCAACAATGGCATATCCTTTAGCAGTTGGTGCAAAGCTCGTGTTTGCCGATGTTGACCCCCGCACCCTCAATATGGACCCTGCCGATGTTGCTAAAAAAATCACTCCCAAAACAAAAATGATTGTCCCCGTACATATTGGCGGTTATCCTGTTGACCTTGATCCTATCATTAAGCTTGCCAAAGAGAACAACATTCTTGTTCTTGAAGATGCTGCTCACGCATTCGGTGCTGAATATAAAGGCAAAAAAATTGGTACAATCGGTGATTTTGCAGCTTATAGCTTCCACGAAGTTAAAAATATCACTTCCTTTGGTGAAGGCGGTATCGTAACCACCAACGTTCCCGGATTTGCTGCAGACATGAAACGTGCACGCTTCCTCGGTCTTGACTTTGGCACAACTCCAATCAAAGACTGGCTCTATAACGTAACTCCAATCCCCGGAAAAGAAAAACCCTTCGTTGCTCTTAACTATTCTCCAACCGAAATTCAGGGTCTTGGACTCAAGCTTCAGGTTGCACGTAATGAAGAAATCATTGCTCAGAGAAGAAGAGCTGCCGAATACCTTAACAGCCGCTTTGCAGGCAACCCTGCAATCATTCCTCAGGATCTTGGCAATGATGACATTAAACCCACATTCCACCTTTATCTTCTCCAGATTGATCCCGCACTTGCAGGTGGCGACGTTCAGACTCTCAAGAAAAAGCTTGAAGAAAAGAGCGTAACAACAATTCCTCACTTTGGTCCTCTTTATCGCTTCAAAGTTGTTAGCGATATGGGTTATAATCCCGAGGAAGAAGCAAAGAAATGCCCCAACTGTGAAGAAGTGTTCTACAAACGCTTCACACATCTGCCCCTCTACGGACTCTCCGACGAACAGCTTGAATATATGGCTGATGCCGTTTTAGAAGCTGTTGCAGAAATGCAGGCAGGTAAATAATTAAATAAAATTTTACAAAGGGTCGGTTAAAAATCCTCGTGATTTTTTAGCCGACCCTTTTGAGTGAATAGAAAAATGGTTCAAAGCTGAATATTATTATATTTTTTGCCACTAAAAACCAAGAATTTATACTTGTCGCTGTGTATAATGAAAGTGTAATGTTTGAAAGCTTTGTTTGGCACAATACAATAAGCTCGTGTGCTTAGGAGGAAACTTAATGATAACATCCGAAAGAACAGTTTTAAAAATAACAGCTTCAAAACCTGAAGAAGGATTTTATGCCTGCATAAAATCTGAACGTAAAATATCCGAAATCTGTTGGAAAATAAAAAACGCATCCGGAGAGGTTGAATGTGACGGAACAGAAAATGCAGATGCATATGAATATACAATTCACTCAAGGTTTGATGCACATATGTGGTCTGTGGAGGCTCCGACTTTATATGAGCTTTCTTTGGAGATTGCATATTCCGATGGCACTGTCGAAACAATGACCGACAAGTTTGGCTTCCGATACTTTTCGTGCGATGAAAAGAACTTGTATCTCAACGGCTATCCTTTCTATATGAGAGCATATATCAGAGGCACAATTGCTCACGAGCACGAAAACAACTGCAATCTTTCTGAATACGATTTTTATAAAAAGAACATTCTCACGGCCAAGGAATACGGTTTTAATACCATACGTTTTCACTCCGTTGTGCCGCCCGAAGCCTGCTTCAGAGCTGCCGACGACCTCGGAATTATAATTCACATAGAGATGCGTGCCGACAATATGGAATATGATAATCTTCAGGAAATGCTCTATGGAAAAAATGACTTTGTTACCAACGAAGAGCTTGAAGAGATAATCAATAGTCTGTATAATCATCCGTCGTTTATGGTGTATTGCGTGGGTAACGAAATTCGTGAACCCGGCAAAAAGCCAAGAATAAAAGAAATCCGCGACTTCATAAAGAAAAATGACCCCACACGTTTGTTTATCGATACCTGCGCTCACGGTGAATACGACAGAGACTATGTTGACTTTGACGTACAGCATATGGGCTATTTCTTCCCCTATGGTGAACACGCCAATATGTTTGCCGACACCGACAATCTTCTTTGCTTTGGAACAGTTGGTAATAAGTCGATGATAGAAGAATCTGAAAGCGGCAAAATAAGACGTGGAATTGCGTTTTCGCGCCCGCTCATTGCTCATGAGGTGTGTCACTACACCTCGTGGAGAGACTATTACGCCCTTAGGGATAAATTCAAAAAGTATAATCGTCCGGCTCCATGGTGGGTTGATGAAGAAATAAAAATGCTTGAGGCCAAAGGCTACAAAGAAGACTTCGCAAGCACACTTCAGATAACAAAAGATTATCAGTTCCACTGTTGGAAAACTGCCCTCGAAGGAATCCGCACAAGTCCTCTTTTGTCTGGATTTCATATGCTTCAGTTTGCCGATACCGACCGCTACGAAAATTCCAACGGTGTTGTTGATTGCTTCGACGATCCTCATGGCATTTCTGCTGAAGAGTTTCGCAAATTCAATGCCGATACAGTTGTTATTGCCCGACTTCCAAAGCAGGTGTACAGCGGCACCGAAACGGTTAAAGTGCCTGTGTATATTTCGCAATACAAAATTAATCCTCCAAAATTGGGAACATTTTCCTACACGCTTTCCGGCAAGGATGTCAATAGTAATGGAAGTCTTGCATCGGTCGATACTCAAAAATCCGGTCTTTACACAATCTGCTCCCTTGAGCTTTTACTGCCCGATGTTAAATCTGCCCAAAAGCTTGAGCTTGTGTGCCGTGTAGATTTTGAAGACGGCACCGCATGTGAAAATAGCTGGGAGCTCTGGGTTTTTCCAAAATTGAATGCAAAAACAGAGAGTATTGCCACGTCCGGAATGGACTCTGCCTACCTTGACCGCGAATTTTCATTTGCAAAGGATGGCGACTATATTGTGACCGACCGCCTTGACGATGAACTTTTTGAAAACCTTGAAGCCGGCAAAAATGTGATGCTTATTTATCGAACCGACTGGACAAGACATTTGCTTCACAAAACGATGCCTGCACCGAAATACTCTTTCCGTCACACATGGGAGCGTTACAAGGGCGTAATCTGGGACAGAGGCACCATAAACGGCGGCAAAGACGATAAAGAACTGCTCAATAAGTTTGGTTTTGTTACCGACGGTCAGATAAACTTTCAGTATTATTCTCTTATTGAAGACAGCGACAAAATCAACCTCGACGATTTTCCTGTTTCGGTTCATTCGATTGTTTCGGGCTTCGACAAGGCAAGTAGAGACCGCTTTGATGCCACAAAGTTCCGTCTGCCCGAGCTTATGTATGACCGCACAATGCGTCATTTCAGCTATGCTTTTGAGCTTTGTGTTGGCAAAGGAAAACTTCTTGTCACCGGATTTAATTTCACCGGCGTTGAAAAGGGCGATGTTGCATCTTTATGGATGATGAAAGCACTCCTTAGTTATTTCACATCATCAGAATTTGCTCCCCAAAACACTATTTCTGTTAATGAACTAAAAAAATATCTTTCAGATGTTGCCGCAGGCGGCCCTCAAAAAGAGGGTATGATGACTCAGTATTGGCAGCTTGACGATGCACCGGTTGAATCTATGGAATATTGGGAAGAATCAGAAAGATACTTAAGAGAAAAATAAGCTGCAAAAAACAGGGCTCGCAAGAACCCTGTTTTTGTATAAGCTCTAACTATTGTTTTAAACTGCAATTAACCTCTTCAGCATACCGCACAGCCTCCATTGCATCACTGCAATATTTGTCGGCATTCATTGCATCGGCATACTCTTTTGTGAGCACTGCTCCTCCAACCACAAGCTTGGTTTGGGGGAGTTCTTTTTTTATAAGCTTCACAGTTTCTTCCATTGCCGGCACTGTGGTTGTCATAAGAGCACTGAGCCCAACTATGGGAGCATTGTGTTTTTTGGCAGCTTCAAGAACTGCCTCGGGTGCCACATCTTTTCCAAGGTCAACAACGTTGAAGCCGTAGTTTTCGAGCAGTGCTTTAACAATGTTTTTGCCAATGTCGTGTATGTCACCTTTCACTGTGGCAATAACAATGGTGCATTTTTTTAATCTTTCTCCGCCGCCGGATGCAATTTTTTCTTTAACGGCGTCAAATGCCGCCTTTGCTGCTTCAGCACTGATTAAAAGCTGAGGCAAAAACACGGTTTTATCTTCAAAACCTTTTCCGACAGTGTCGAGAGCCGGCACAATTTCCTCATTAATAACATCGAGAGCAGGCATAGTTTCAAGAAGCTTTGATGCAAGAGCATATGAGCTTTCTTTCAAGCCTTTTATGATAGCTCCCTTGAGTGAGTCCGAACCCGATTCGCTTTTTGCACTTTGGGGTTTAATTTGTTCCGACACACTTACTGTCTGAGCAAAGCCGATATATTCGCTGCAGTTTTCGTCTTGTCCCGAAAGTGCCATATACGACCTGTATGCTTTCATCATTTCAACAGAATGAGGGTTGATTATTGCGGCAGAAAGTCCTTTGGTGAGTGCCATGGTAAAGAAAGCTGCGTTAATAAAGTCTCTCGACGGCAGACCAAACGAAATGTTTGAAACACCAAGGCTTGTAAGACCGCCTTTTTTGCTGATAGCATCAAGGGCATCAAGAGTGCACAGAGCAGATTTTTCGTTTGTGCTGATGGTCATTGCGAGAGTGTCAACAATAATGTCTTTTTTTGCAATGCCGTATTCTTGTGCTTTTTTATATATTTTATCTGCAATCCTTACTCTGTCTTCAAAATTTTCGGGAATGCCGTTTTCGTCAAGGGTGAGAGCCACAACAAGACCGCCATACTTTTTAACAAGCGGAAATACTGCGTTCATAATTTCATCCTTGCCGTTAACGGAATTTATCATTGCCTTTCCGTTGTAGAGCCTGAGAGCTTTTTCCATGGCAACGGGGTTGGTGGTGTCTATCTGAAGGGGCAAATCGGTCACTCCCTGAAGAGCACACACCACCTCCGCCATCATAGACGGCTCGTCAATCTCGGGCAGACCAACGTTAACGTCGAGCACGTCGGCACCTGCTTCTTCCTGCTTTATGCCAACACCGAGAATGTAGTCTATGTCGTGGTTGCGAAGTGCTTCCTTAAATAGCTTTTTGCCGGTGGGGTTTATTCTTTCGCCAATTATAATCGGCTTTTTGCCAAATTCAACGGCGTGGGTATATGACGATATAACCGAAATATTTTTGTCGGTAACCTCTTTTACGCTAAAATTCTTGAGCTTTTCTGCTGTAGCTTTAATATATTCGGGAGTAGTACCGCAGCAGCCGCCAATCACATGAGCTCCGCACTCGGCAATTTTTGCCATGGTGTCGGCAAATTCGTCTTTGTTAATGTCGAATGTGGTAACTCCGTCTTTAAAAGTTGGTAAGCCTGCATTGGGATTAACTATTATCGGGACAGAAGAAACGCTGCAAAGCTTTTCCACAACGGGCAGCATCTGAGACGGACCAAATGAACAATTAAGTCCAATTGCATCTGCTCCCAATCCCTCCAGACATGCACACACCGCCTCAGGAGATGCTCCGGTCATCAGTTTTTCGGTTGTGTCGTAGGCGTTTGTAACAAAAACGGGCAAATCCGAGTTCTCTTTTGCTGCAAGAACGGCGGCCTTTGTTTCGTAAAGGTCGTTCATTGTTTCAATCAGAATAAGGTCAACTCCGCATCCTGCTCCAATTTTCACGCTTTCGGCAAAGAGTGCAACCGCATCTTCAAAATCGAGAGTTCCGAGAGGCTTTAAAAGCTTTCCGCAGGGGCCAATGTCGAGGGCAACATAGTGCTCGTTGTCATTGTCGCAAAGCTCAATTGCCCTTTTGGCATTTGCAACTGCTGCACTGATAACATCTTCAAGCTTTGTTTCGCCGTCTTTTGGGAATTTTAAAGCGTTTGCTCCAAAGGTGTTGGTTTTTAAAATATTTGCTCCGCTGTTTAAATAATCAAGATGTATGCTTACAATCTCTTCACTTTTTTTAATGTTCCACATTTCGGGAAGCTCGCCGGAGCATAAGCCTCTTTTTTGCAAAAGAGTGCCCATTCCGCCGTCAAAAAAAAGCAGTTTTTTGCCGAGTGAGTTCATTATGTTCATTTTTATGTTCCTCTCTGTTATCTCTTGAATTTGCAGTTTTTCTTGCTGCACACCTCGCATCCCGATGGCGGGCAACCGATATTTGTTTTGCTGAGCCCTGTTATTCCGGTTATTGATTTTGCCGGGGTCAGCATCATTGAGCGTGTAAGATATATGCCACATCTTTTTGAAGCATCGGTTTGCTCAATAAAAAACTTTTGGTTATCCAGGGTCAGGTCACCATAGCCGGGGCTGAATCTTGGCCGAAGAAAAAGCTCTTCTTTTTCAAAGCTTAGTCCAAGCTCTTTAAAAAGCATATCACAATAATGCTCAACGGTTGCAGTTGCAATGGCATCGGCTATGATGGCGTTTGCAGGCGAGATTGCAAACTGAGCCGATATAAAACGGTCTGTCTCTGCTCCGATTGTTGATGCAAATATTATCGCCTCTTCACAGCCGTCGAGGTTTTTCTTCAGTGCAGTGGATTTTAGCTCGGTTCCGTCAATACATACACCGCTTGGCATCATATTTATTTTTTTGATAACAAACGCACTCTTTGGCACCGATTTTTCGGATGAATAGGGGAGGCAGACATCAATCATACGGTTAACTTCGTCGGTTACTTCGCCTCTGTGCCCCAAGTATCTTAAAATTTCTTTCCTGGGTGGCAAAGTTACCTTGCCCTGCAAAGAGTGAGTATATATTACATTTCTCTCCATATTTCCCTCTTTTGGTTCTATTCAAAAATCTTATTATAAATATATCTAAAAACAATGTGATACAATCCATTTTCAGTGAGTCTCCGACGCTAATGGATTGTATCACATTTAGTTTAAAAACTTTGTTGAATTATCTCTCTTCTCTGAAATACGGAAGTCCAAGATGCTCCGGTGGTTGAGTTTCTTTTTTGTTACGCACACTTGTGAGCACAAGAATAAGAATCGTTACCACATATGGAAGCATATTGAAAATTGCTATTGCACTTCGGCTAAGACCGGAAATGTATGAATATGCAATATAGAGACCGCCAAATACTATTGAGCCAAGGATGCCGATGTTTGGTCTCCATAGCGCAAATATAACAAGTGCAATTGCAAGCCATCCTCTGTCGCCAAAGCCGCCGTTTGTCCATGCACCGCCGGTATAGTCCATAATAAAATACAAACCGCCAAGACCTGCGATGGCACCGCCAATGCAAGTGGCAAGGTATTTGTATTTGGTAACGCTGATGCCTGCAGCATCGGCTGTGGCAGGATTTTCGCCAACAGCTCTGAGGTGAAGACCAACGCGTGTGCGTTTTAGCACAAAGGCAGAAATGAGAGCAACTATAATTGCCACATATGCCAGAAAACCATATGAAAAGAATATTTCACCAAACCAGCCAAGGCTCTTGGCAAAGGGAAGTGGTGTTTTAAAATAGTCGGAACTGAGCTTTACAGAAAGTGTGCCGCCGTTGCCGAATATCTTTGTGAGCGAACCGCCAAAAAAGTCACCAAAGCCAACACCAAATGTGGTGAGGGCAAGACCGGTTACGTTTTGGTTGGCACGAAGGGTTATTGTGAGAAAGCTATAAATGAGAGCAAGAAGGGTTGAGCCAATAAGAGATGCTATGAGCGGAATTAACACACAAAGCAACGGATTTGGCGTAGCAACCGCATTTTCATACAGATAGGCACCAAGAATGCCGGCGCTGCCGCCAACATACATTATGCCGGGAATACCAAGGTTAAGATTGCCGCTTTTTTCGGTTAATATTTCACCTGTAGAGCCAAAGAGAAGCGGAATACCCTGTTCTACAGATTTTTTGATTATTGTAGCAACCAGCATATTTTACGCCTCCTTATTCTTTTTGTGAAATTTGATTTTGTAGTTAATAAAAAATTCGCTTCCGATTATTGCAAACAATATTATGCCTGTTAAAATATCGGCAACGCTCTGGTTGAGGTCGAAAGCAGTTGCAATCTGACCCGCACCACACTCCAAGAACACAATGAGGAATGAGGTGAGCACCATAACAACAGGATTAAACTTTGCAAGCCACGAAACCATAATAGCAGTGAAGCCCATACCCCCTGCAGATGCTGTGGTAATTGAATGGTCAACACCCGACACAATCAAAAATCCTGCCAGACCGCAGAGTGCGCCCGAAATTGCCATGGTTCGGATTATAACCTTTTTAACGTTAATTCCCACATAGCGGGCAGTGTTCTGACTTTCGCCCACAACGGAAATCTCGTAGCCTTGCTTACTGTAGCGTAAATAGATATACATTATCACTGTGAGCAAAGCAACAACGATAACGCACATTGCATATTTCTGACCGCCGATTGACGGAAGCCAGCCAAGCATTGAGTCCGGGTTTATAACACCTACTGTGTTGGAGTTTTTGGGGTTTTCCCAAAATACAATGCAAAAAGACACAAGCTGCATGGCTATATAGTTCATCATAAGGGTGAAAAGAGTTTCGTTGGTGTTGAACTTAGCTTTAAAATATGCAGGAACAATTGCCCATATAAGACCTGCCGCAACAGATGCAACAAGCATTATTGGAATAAGAAGATAAGACGGAACAATGTTTGAAAGCAGAATCATACAAGCTGAGCAGGCAAGAGCTCCGGCAAGAGTCTGACCTTCGGCACCTATATTCCAGAATTTCATTTTGAAAGCCGGGGTTACAGCAAGAGATACGCAAAGAAGCAAAGCAAGCTCTTTGAGCATTGCCCACAGACGGCGTTCGGTGCCGAAATTCCCCTCAAACATAGACACATACACGCTTATGGGGTCAAGACCGGTGAGCAATACGGTAACAATGCCGCAAACTATCATAGCCAATATGATGGCAATTGCACGAACTATCCAGGACTTATACCAAATCATATCGTCACGCTTTGATACCTGAATGATAGGTTCGTGGATATGGATGTTATTATTTGTTGTCATGGCTAACCTCCCGGGATTTTGTCATTAAAAGACCGATTTGCTCTTTTGTGGCAGTGCGGGCATCAACAATATCGCTCACGGCACCGCCGCTGAGAACCATTATGCGGTCACAGAGCTCAAGAAGCACGTCGAGGTCTTCACCAACAAAGATTACTGCAACGCCTTTACTCTTTTGTTCGTTTAACAAATTGTATATGGTGTAGGATGAATTGATGTCGAGGCCTCTTACCGGATATGCCGCCATGAGCACTGTGGGCGAAGAGGAGATTTCTCTGCCAACCAAAACCTTCTGAACATTACCGCCCGAAAGCCGTCTGACCGGAGTGTGGGAATCGGGTGTTACAACGCCGAGTCTTTTTATGATTTCGTCGGCAAGATTCTGAGGTTCTTTGCGTCTTACAAACACAGAATGACCTTTACGGTAGCTTCTGAGCATCATATTGTCAACAATGTCCATATTGCCGACAAGGCCCATACCAAGACGATCTTCGGGAACAAACGAAAGACGGACACCCATGTCACGAATCTGACGGGGGGTTTTGTCTCTGAGGTTTTCGACCTCGCCTGTTTTGGGGTTATTGTATATAATCTTTCCGTGATTGATTTTTTGAAGCCCGGCAATAGATTCAAGCAATTCACGCTGACCGCTTCCGGCTATGCCTGCAATGCCAAGTATTTCGCCGGAGTTTACACTAAAAGAAATATCGTTCAGAACCGACACTCCCTCGCGGTTGATACAGCTTATACCCTCCACAGAAAGACGAACTTCTTCGTTGGAGGGTTCGTCACGGTGAATGTTGAGAGCAATTTTTTTGCCAACCATCATTTCGGTGAGAATGGCTTCGTTTGCTTCGCTTGTTTTGACGGTGCCAACATATTCACCTTTTCTCAAAACCGACACACGGTCGGAAAGGCTAAGAACCTCGTGGAGCTTGTGGGTAATGATGATGATGGCTTTGCCTGCATCACGCATACGTCTGAGAATTGCAAAAAGCTTCTGGGTTTCCTGAGGAGTGAGAACGGCAGTGGGTTCGTCGAGAATGAGAATATCGGCACCTCGAAACAGAACCTTTATTATTTCCACAGTTTGTTTCTCAGAAACAGACATCTCATATATTTTCTTGTTGGGGTCAATGTCGAAGCCGTATTGATCGCTTATTTCTTTGATGCGGCCAACATAGTTCTTCATATCAAAGCCTTTTTCGTCTTCAAGACCAAGAACAATGTTTTCGGCAGCAGAAAACACATCAACAAGCTTAAAATGCTGATGAATCATGCCTATTTTGTAGGCAAAAGCATCTTTTGGCCCGCTTATAACGGCTTCCTTTCCATCGATGAAAATCTGACCGGAATCGGGGTAGTATATGCCCGAAATCATATTCATAAGGGTTGTTTTTCCGCTTCCGTTTTCACCGAGGATAGAAAGAATTTCGCCCTTGTTTACAGTGAGACAAACATCTTTATTTGCAACTGTAGAGCCAAATGTTTTGGTAATGTTTACTAATTCTATTGCTGCATTTGATGCCACAAAATCTCCTCCTTGAGTGTGTGTTTATATCCGAACTCCCAATAATGTTTCAATGGCTATCTTTTGTTTTCAGAAAACTTCGTGCAAACAAAACTTTTTGAAAACAAAAGATTCAGGCGGAGCAAGGCTCCGCCCAAACCTCTATGAACAAGTTATATTATTTTGTTGTGATGCCGTCAATGTCGATATCGAAGTAAGGAGCACTGCGGTATTCTGATTCGTGGAAATAACCGTCTGCAATAGCCTCGGTGTCCCCAGTGAAAGCTTCGTCACTATCTACATCAGCTTTATAGCCAATAACATGACCTTCTGCATCGAGAGTAACATTATCACTCTTAAAATTCTTTGCGGTGAAGGTTGCTGTGTCAAATACTTTGATTTCGCCGGAGATGAGTTTAGCTTTGATTTCTTCAAGCTTTTCAACTGTGCCGGGAGCAGCAACTGCATCGTTAAGACCAAGAGTTTCTACAACGCCTTCTTCAAGACCGCCGCAGAAATCCTGTGTGATTTCTTTGTCGTTCTGAACTGCATCGATGATGTGTTCAAAATATGGCTGCCAGTTAATTTTGCTGGAGATAAGAGCAGTGTTGGGGCCCCAATCACGTGTGTCAAGGTTGTAGGCAACGTTGGGAACGCCTGCTTCTTCACAAGCCTTAGGAGCACCTTCGGAGTCGGCGTGCTGACTGATAAGAACGCATCCGTCTGCGATAAGAGCGTTTGCTGTTTCTTTTTCAGCAGCTATATCAAACCAAGAGTTGGTGTATTTAACATCCATTGTAACTTCGGGGCAAACGTAGCGTGCACCAAGGAAGAAAGATGTGAGACCTGATTTAACTTCTGCATAAGGATATGCACCAACATAACCCATTTTAGCCTGTTCTGCTGTGATATCGCCTTTTTCAATCATATCATTAAGCTTGAGACCTGCAGCAATACCTGCGAGGAATCTGCCTTCATAGATTGAAGCAAATGCGTTGTAGAAGTTGTCAAGACCTTCTGTATGAGCTTTTGTGCCTGTAGCGTGGCAGAAAACAACATCAGGATACTCTTTTGCAGCCTGAATCATAAAGTCTTCGTGACCGAAGCTGTCAGCAAATACGATGTCGCATCCGGCATCTGCAAGGTCTGCAGCAGCGTCATAACATTCTGCCGATTCGGGAATGTTCTTTTTAAACATTACCTGATCTTCGGTAAGACCCATAGCTTCTGTTGCAGCTTTAGCTGCGTTAATGAAGTTTGCATCATAGGTTGAGTTCTCGTCGTGGAGAAATACAAAGCCGATTTTAAAACCATCGTCCACTGCAGCTGTCTCATCCTGAACTTTTTCACCGCCGCATGCTGCAAAAGAGAGCACCATAGCAAGTGAAAGAATCAATGCTAATAATTTTTTCATTTTTCATACCTCCGTATAATTTTGTTTGTTGCTGTCTGCAACAAAAACCTATTCTAATTTTATATCATTTCCGTCACAATTACAATTAGAAATTATGACAAATTTCATAGCGGATTTCAATGCAATTTGCACCAAATATTTCATTTGATATTCTTACGGTAGTAGCAAACTCTGATTTTCATATCATCAAACTCTTCAACTCCCGAATATATGAGTTCTGTGTAGCCCCACTTATAATACATAAGGCGGTTTTTTTCATCCTCGGGTTCAACGCCGATGGTAAGATGTTCAAATCCCATTGAGCGAAGCTCATTTTCCATAAATTCATACAGCTTTGAAAAATAGCCTTTTTGGCGATAGGGCTCCTTTGTTAAAAACGCTGAAAGATAGGCAGTGTTGCCTGAAAGAACATAATCTTTGTTCTGAACGTGAGCATCATCTGCCGATACGGTTGCATTTGCTTCACAAATCAGCTCATCGTCAATAAATCCGCCAAAAAACACTTTAGTGCCGGCGATGGCATCTTTCATTCTGCGCTTTTTCTGCTCGGGAATGTGAATGTCGGCAGGGTTTTGGGCAATTTTTTTATCGTAGATTTTTTCGAGTTCTGATGCATTTATAATTTTGGTAATGTAATTTTGAAACATTGTAACATTCTCCTTGCACAGCGTTAAAAAATATGATAAAATTAATGTTATTATATAATAAATTCGGAGATAAAGCAATGAAAAATAACAAATTCAGCAACCTTAAATTTTTTTCAAAATACTACAAGCCATACATAGGCATTATTGTTCTCGACCTTATTTGTGCTTGTCTGTCAACTCTTTGCGAGCTTGTGCTGCCAATGATTGTGCGTTATATAACCCAGACTGCTCAAAACGGAGCGACAGAGCTTTTGGTAACCTCCATTCTGAGGCTTGGTGCACTATATTTGTTTTTAAAGCTGGTCGATACCTTCGCCAACTACTATATGTCAAACACAGGTCACGTTATGGGTGCAAGAATCGAAACAGATATGCGAAGAGATATGTTTTCCCATCTTTTGAAGCTCTCTTTCAGCTATTACGACAGTGCAAAGGTTGGCCAGATAATGTCGAGAATATCAAACGATCTTTTCGACATTACCGAGTTTGCTCACCATTGCCCTGAGGAGCTTTTTATTTGCGGAATAAAAATTGTTGGCTCGTTTATCATTCTCTGTGGTATAAACGTTCCTCTCACACTTATTATTTTTGCTCTTTTGCCGCTTATGCTGATTTCGGTTGCATTTTTCAGAAAAAGCATGAAAAACGCCTTTAAAAAACAAAGGGAACAAATAGGCGAGCTGAATGCTCAGGTAGAGGATTGCCTGCTTGGCATAAGAGTTGTTAAAAGCTTTGCCAACGAAGAAAAAGAAAATCAACGGTTTGAAGAGGGGAACGGCAAATTTTTTGAAACAAAGAAAAACGCCTACAAGTATATGGCTCGTTTTCACGCTTGCACTCGATTTTTTGACGGGGTTATGTATGTTGCAGTCATTACAATTGGCTCGCTGTTTATGGTAAAAGGTCATATCACTGCGGCAGATATGATTGCTTATCTTTTGTATATTCAAACTCTTATAGCATCCATCAGAAAGCTTGTTGAATTTACCGAACAGTTTCAGCGTGGTCTGACAGGAATTGAGCGTTTTACAGAAATTATGAACACAGAACCCGAGATAGCCGACAAGTCAAACGCTGAAGAGCTTTGTCAGATTAACGGAGACATAAGCTTTAAAAACATAACATTTTCTTATTCCGACAATTCCGACGAGGTTTTGTCTCACATAAACATTGATGTTAAAAAAGGTGAAAACATTGCCATTGTGGGACCTTCGGGAAGCGGGAAAACAACACTTTGTAATTTGCTCCCAAGATTTTATGAACTTACCGACGGCGAAATAACCATAGACGGCAAATCCATAAAAGATGTTTCGCTGAGTTCTCTGCGTTCGGCAATAGGTGTTGTTCAGCAGGATGTGTATCTTTTCAGCGGTACCGTGCGGGACAACATTATATACGGATGTCCGGATGCAAGCGATGAAGAAATTATCGAAGCGGCAAAAAATGCAGGTGCTCACGAGTTTATTTTGTCACTACCCGACGGTTACAACACTTATGTTGGTGAAAGAGGCGTTAAACTATCGGGCGGTCAAAAACAGAGGGTTTCGATTGCAAGACTGTTTTTGAAAAATCCTCCAATTCTTATTCTCGACGAAGCAACAAGTGCTTTGGATAACGAGAGTGAGCTTCTGGTACAAAAATCTCTTGAGAGCCTTGCAAAAAACCGCACAACCTTTACCATTGCTCACCGACTCACAACAATCAGAAATGCAACAAAGATTATTGTGCTCACAGAAGATGGAATTTCGGAAACAGGCACACACGCCGAGCTTATGGAAAAGGGCGGCGAATATTCAAAGCTGTATGGCTTGTATACATCACTTTAATAAATAAAACGGGATGTCTCTTTGAACATTTATAATGCATAAGAATTTAAAAATGTAGGGGTCGATGCCAACATCGACCCGAAAAAAACGGGCGGATGATGGCATCCGCCCCTACAAATTAGCAGTTATGCATATTATTTGTTTAATGAGACATCCCATTTTATGTTTTTACCAATATTTTTTCCAATCGGGGTTTAAAAATCTCATAAGAGCTTCCATGTAGAAATAGTCACCCCAGATGGTACACTCGTCTATGCCGAGATTTCCGGCATAGTAATAGGTGCCGTGTTTTAAAAGACCGTTGGATCTTGGGTCATCCTTTGTTGTGTAGTTGTCGATTAATGAGTTCATTATTTTTTCGGCAGTTTCGGAGTAGAGTTTTTTGTGAGCATCATCCAAAGGCATCACCTTACAAGCCTCCAAAAGACCGCACACAGCAATTGATGCCGCCGAGCTGTCGCGAGGTTCATCACCGCTTGTAAATGAAAGATCCCAATATGCAACATAATCGTCGGGCAGATTGTTGATGTAATAATCTGCTATCTTATAATACTTTTCCATTATGCTGTCGTCTTTGGTGTAGGAATATGTATAGGTTGGGCCTGTAACACCCCATGCCTGTCCTCTTGACCACGCACTGGAATCAGAAAGCCCCTGCTTTGTGCCGCCGCCCAGCCTTTCGCCGGTCTTTTGGTCAAAATAGAAATTCTGGAATGTGGAGCCGTCGTCTCTCACAACGGTTTCAAGAGTTGTGTTAACATGAGAGAGAGCTTTGCGTGTAAATTCACTCTCGCCCGTTTCCTGACCTGCCCAAAGGAGCAGGTGAACATTCATAAGGCAGTCGATTATCAGTCGGTACAGTTTTTCGTCTTCACAGTCTGCATCGCCCGCAAGCTGTATGAACTGACCCTTTTCGCGGAAACGGTTTGCAAGAACCCGAGCCGCATCAATTGCCTTTTGCTTCATATATTCATCGCCGGTGATTTTGTAGCCTGCAACCATTGAAAGCGTAAACACAAATCCGATGTCGTGATCGCCCATGCCAATCATATTGTCAACACGGTTGGCAAAGATTGGAAGAAGACCCTCTGCCGTGTTTTTGTATATTTCGTCTCCGGTAAACTCGTATGCAAGCCAGAGCATTCCTGTCCAGAAGCTCTGAGTCCATCCGCCCTTACTTTCATTTTTGCCATAAACTCCGTTAACACTCGAAGCCAAAGGGAAACCGTCAGAAAAATCAGGAATTGCTCCTTTGATTTTTGCCAGAGCGTTTTCAAGAGCAACCTCGAGCTTTTGCTTTGTTAAATATGCGTATTCACTACTCATATCAAAAAACCTCCAATAGTATGTTGAAAAAGCTTTCCGTTTTAAAGCTTTGCGATATTATAACACCATTGATTACCTATTTCAATGGTCAAATTTAATAATTAACTGTCAAAATTTATCCTCATACGTCGATAACGC
Organism: Oscillospiraceae bacterium; assembly: GCA_015068985.1. Lineage (GTDB taxonomy): Bacteria > Bacillota > Clostridia > UMGS1810 > UMGS1810 > RGIG1828. The sequence continues at coordinate 8,048 of SVJL01000008.1, read as the reverse complement.
AAATTCCGCTCTGCATAGTGTTTATAACAATCTCATATGCTCCGTCACCGTCAACATCAGAAACCACCGGAGCTGCCATGCCGCCGTTGGCTTTCAGACCGGGTTCTTTGCTGTCGGGCAATTCAAGCTTGTGCATAAGCTTGCCCTCATAGTTGAGAATGTAAAGATTGCCTCGAACTGAACCATAGCCCATGGTATAGTCATAGAATGATGTGAAAATAATTTCCTGTTTGCCGTCAAAATCCAAATCGTGGCAGGTTACAGGAGATGCATATTCATATTTGGGGTTTGAACGCTTAGTTAGGCTGAAGGGCCACGCATAGGGCTCAACCTTGTCGAGACCAAAGCAGTGAACCTTGCCGTTGTAGGAGTTAAACAAAATTTCATAATCGCCGTCGGCATCAATGTCGCTTATTGTTGGTGCGTGATACACATTTGACGCAACCGACTCGGTATTCTGAACAAGGGGTTCGCCCAAGTCCATTGGAAATACCTCCCAGTTGTAGCCAAGACGGTCGTTTTTGTAGCGGGTTCTGTCGGCATTGAGAACTGCAACCGTCATATATTCTGTGGGTGGATATACGGGTGCATATTTGCGGTTTGCCATAATGGTTGTGACAACAACCTCTTTTTTGCCGTCGGAATCGAGGTCAACAACCTTTGCTTTGGAATGGCCAAACTCGCCCTTGTAGAGCTCTTCCCTTTTTTCGGTTCCGTTAACAGGATTTCCCCAACCGCCGTTTTCGCCTCTGATTTCGGTGGCATAGTCTTCATAAAGAGCAACCTGCCCCCATGAGCGGTTGCCATACACTTCGGAGTTTGCCTTAAATGCTGTGCCGTCGGGTTCAAACACCGACACAAAGGAAAGGTCGGACGGAACAATTATTTCGCTGATTCCGTCACCGTTTAAATCGGAAATTGAAATTGTGTCCATAAACACGCCGTAAGTCCATGTATATCTGCCGTTTTCGCCTGATGTCTGCGGCCAGCCATGCCTTAAAGTGCCGTCATAGTTGAGCACATAGACGCTTGCAATGCCGTCTATGCCATAGCCTATAACAATTTCTTTTTTGCCGTCACCGTCGAGATCGGCAACCTCAACGCTTCTTGCAGATGCAGCAAGAGGTGTCTGCGGCCAGCCCGGCAAAAAATAGCCGTTTGAGTCGAGCACCGACACAACACCGCCGCCGTGTGCTGTTATGATTTCGTTCTTGCCGTCACCGTTTATGTCGTGAATTTCAATGTCACTCCATGTGTGACCGTTGCTGAGACCAAACTCCTGAACGGGAGTGTTGCGGTCATAACCCGAATTGACTTTCCATTCAGTTGTGCCTGTTGCCGCATCCAAAACAGTTATTGAATAGTTAGAAAATATAATTTCCAGAGCACCGTCACCATCTATATCACACACAGCCGGCGAAGAATAGTATGCTTCTTCTGTCCACAGATTGTAGGTTCCGGCATTGGTATATTTGATAGAAGGATTAAGTGAATAAGCCTGAGCTGTCACCGATGCGCAAAGCATAACGGCACACATTAAAAATGCAATAAGTTTTTTCATAGCACCAAACCTCCTTTAATTGTTGGCAACGCCGCTTCGGGCAACCATATTATACAAAACATCTTCGCTGGTTGTTTTGACAACGATGAATGAATATTTTTCGCTTCTGTCGAGACCATACACTCTGAGTTCTTTGATGTATCCGGCAGAGCCGCCGCCAAGATAGGAAATTTTTCCTTTTTCGGTGTTTGCAAGGCTAACCTCTTTAACTATGCCGTCTTCACCGCAAACAAAAACCCTCAGACCAAATTCTTCAACATATTCGTCAAAATATATGTTGTGGCATCCGGAAGAATAAGACACCGAAATGCCGCCTATTGTTGCAGGAACATCAGCAAAAGAATCGGCTATGCTTGGCGGTTTGAGAATACCTGTACTTTCGGCAAGGTATTCTGCCACTGCACCTTCGTCGCAGAGCTTTCTGATGAGCTTGCGGTTAGAGTTGTTAATGTTAAGCCTGAGTGCGTTATAGCACATATTTATCATATCGCTTCTGGATAGCTCATACCGATTTGCCATATCGGCAGTTAAAAGCCCGTAGCTTTGAGCAAAGCTTGCGGCACCGGAATAATTAAAATCACCCTTTGCATCGCTGAAGCCAAGAACTCTCAGAAGCATGGTTGCAAACTGCTGAACGGTGGCAACGTCCTGTGCACCAAAGTAGGTGTCGGACACGCCGTTAACAAGATAGTTTTCATAGAGCCAGCCAATATAATTGCCTGCCCACTGAGGCACATCGGTGAAAGGATGTGCGTTTGCCTGATAGTTGGCTTTATTTTCTTTGCCAAGCATTCGCACAACAGTTGTGCACACTTCGGCTCTGGTGGCATTTCTGGCAAGCTCCAAACCCTCCTGCGAAAAGCTTGAGCCGGTGCCCTTGAGAAGACCGAGGTCGTAGAGAACCTTTGCACGGCTCACGGTTTCATCGGCAGACACACACATTGGTGTTATGCCTATGAACGCTGCCAGCACAAGCGAAATCAAACGTTTTTTCATAAGCTTTCATCTCCTAAAAATTATTGAGATTGCTATGTTTATTAACACAAAAACAACCTCACAAAAACACTTCCTTTATTCTAACATACTTTCCTGCAAATTAAAAGGGTATTTTTTGTTTTGTAACCAAATTATGATTTTGTTGATATTATATAAAATTTTCGGTGCAATTTGTTATAGTATACAAAATTGATTCTATCGACAAAAAACACTATAAAATCTCATTTGCATATACTATAATATATATAAGGATATATCCTTAATTTTTTAACATAACAGAAGGAGGAGATTTTTTATGAAATCCAAAAGAGCTTTATTTTTAACAACAGCTGTAATTCTATTGCTTGCATGCACTGCAGTTGCGGTGTCGCTCAGCGTTTTTTCACCAATCGAACAAGAAGAACCCATTGCAAGCGAACAACCACTATCAGAAATCTCACTTTCTTCTGCTATGGCACAAAATATGAAAGATAATATAACAGCCATCAGCACAATGGCTTTTGAGTATGATATGTCTAATCTGTCATATGAAGAATATATCGATATAGAATCGTATGTCACATTTATATTGTTATAAATACGAAAGACAATCGACGTTAGATAATGACCAATATATCAATATTGGTTCGGGACAAATGGGGACATACATTTTTTGACATCTTTTAAAAAGCATGAATAAAAATATGACAATCCGTGTACGTCCCCAAATGACAATGGGAAAGGTGGAGGCGTATGCATAGTCGAACATAATGGAAAAGAATATACAGGAGTATATGGCAGTTATGGTACTGGAGCAGAAGTAGAGTTTGATGGCGAATTGTCTGGAGCAACATTTGTAATTTGGAAAAACTATTGAGGAGAGATAAAAATGAAATTGTATTTATACAAAACATTGTTTTATATTTCTATATTGTTTTCGATTTTCAATATGTTTTGGATGTTATATCAGAATTCGGGCAAAGTAGATAAGCTGACATATTTATCAAATCCTACTTCCGTTAATGGAATGGATAAAATATATGTTTTAAATGATGATACGATTGCAATTCATAATTATATATGCGGTAGTTTTCAATTCTTTGATTTTGATGGTAATTTTATTTGGGGAGTTTGTTTACCAACAACAAAAGATATAGACGATACACTTATTTCCTACGATGAAAATATGTTTTATTTATGGGAAGGAAAGTCAAAAACCATATATAGTTATAAAAATTACAAACTTGTAGATAGTGAAACGAGAAAAGAAATATCAGATAAAAACAAATTTTATGAGTATTATCCATTAAAGAAAGCTAAATATATCCCCCAATTTAAATGGAATGGCATATTGGTTATTACTGATATTCATAGTCAGGAGGTAAGTGACGTAAGACTAAATACATCATTTAATTATTATTCATTTATACATTCAATTGTGGGAATATTTATAGGAGCGATAACATTTACAATTATAAAAAAACGATATTTATAACATCACGGACATTGAGCAAAGAGTCAGTAAATTCAGACGCGGCTTAATGTAGTTTTGGGACAGCGGAGACGTACATTTTTTGTCAACTTTTAGCACGAATGTGACAATTTATGTACGTCCCCAAATGACATGGTTAAATAAAAAGATACTACCAAATAACACGTATAGTAGTTCAGGAGGTAAGCGATTATGAGATATTTTAAGGTATTATTTTTACATCTGGCCCCTTTTTTCGCAATAAAGATATGTAACTTCCTCTATGAATTTCTTGATATTGATAAAGATATCATATTTCTTATTATAATAATTGTTAATATTATAACACCAATATATTGGTCAATAAAATCCTTTAAATTTCTTCATTCACCTCTTTCGTATGTTGTATTGACGCTAATATTATACATATTACAAACATTATATGTTTTCATTAATCATATACCAATTAAATATATTATTAATCCGGCATATCTGAATAACATAAATGAAATGACAATTACGTTAACTAAATTGATGATTTGTGTGGAATATATTGTTTTAACTGTTATTTGGGTTGGAGGATGTTTGTTAAAACTAATTGTAAAATATAAAAACGGACGTCAGACTGTCGAATAATCCCTTATCAAATGCGGATTCTCAACGACAAATGGGGACGTACATTTTTTGACATCTTTTGGAAAGTATGAATAAAAACATGACAATTAGTGTACGTCTCCAAAAACTTTTTCAACCGGTCAAATCGCATACTTGATTTTTTTGATAAAATATGGTAATTTAGGTATGTTTGAATTTTTAGTCAAATGCAAATGTGTTTGGAGGATATTTTATGAAGAAATTTTTATTTATGAGATGTGGTATTTTGCGTCTTATTTCTATCATGCTCACTGCTGTGTTACTTGTGGATATTTTTTCTGTTTCTGTGTTTGCAACAGAAACATTGGCTACTCCTACAAATTCCAAAGTTACCATAAACGGTGTCGAGGTTAAATTTGATGCATACAATATCAATGGTAATAATTATTTTAAGTTGAGAGATATTGCTTATAGTTTAGCCGATACAGAAAAAAGATTTTCTGTAAATTGGGTTGCAGAAAATAATTCTGCAAACTTAATTACGGGCGAAGAATATGTCCCTATTGGCGGTGAAATGAACTTGGGCAACAATGAGCAGAAAACCGCTGCATTATCAAATACCAATATTATGGTAAATGGAGAGAGCGTAAATGCCACTGTGTATTTGATTTATGGAAGTAATTATTTTAAGCTAAGAGACCTGGGAACCATTTTAGGTTTTGGAGTTGATTGGGACGAACAAAATCAAACCGTAGTAATTAGTTCTGTTCCAAACAAAGCAAATGTCGAAGTTAATTGCGTTTCTGCAAAAAAGGTTAATCTGAACGGCACACAATCCAATAAGATAGAATTAATGGGCAAAGATTCGGATGTTCAGCAGTTTTTATATAAAGATGAGGGTATGGCATACGCTTATTCTGCAATAGGCAGTGACAGTTTGGAAATCATTTTACCCAACAATAAATTTACTGTTGAAAAACTATATCCTATCCTTGGAGATGTTATTTCCGATAAGGATGGAAACATCTATGTTATTTGGGGCAGAGTTTCTGAAATAGTAGATAATAAAAAACAGCAAAGTATTTTTATTTCCAAATACTCTTCAAATGGTGACCTCATATTATCAAGAGGCATCTTTGATTCTCGTAAAGAAAATATGTACTATATTTCCAAAGAACCATTTAGCGGTTCTAATACAGTGAGTGCTATTCATAATAACGCATTAGTGATAAGTTTTGGGAAACTTATATATGAGAATAAACGTCAGTGCGGCGGTGTGGTTGCAGTAGACCTCAATTATTTGTTCGAGACGTATCCTTCGGGAAATGGTTCAGACTGGTCTGTTATTGGTGTTGATAATTGTTATGGAAATGATATTGCATGGCATGACAAATTAAACGAGTTCTACTTTGTAAGTGAAGGAACAGAAGATCGTGGATTTAATTTAAGTTCACATAGGCATTCTTCTGTAATTTTTGATTTTTATTTACAACCTGATGCAAATAGTGATACAGATATTATTAGTCAGACATTTGCTCAAATGGGTGGATTGATAAGAACTGATAAGAGTTTTGTGTTTTGCGGTGCTTCTGCTAAATCTATTAGTGAGGAAGCTAAAAATGAAAGTCAAAACTTGTTTATACAGATGTTTGATGTGGATTACGATCATAATGTAACTTATATAGGCGGAGAAACAAGAGAAGGTCTTACTGCTAGAAACTTTTATGAAGAAAATTCCACAATGAAATCAGTAACAAATAATGGTGTCATATGGTTAACTGATTATTCAAAAGAAAGTGTTGTCAGACCACAGATAGTAAGAGCAGAAGATAAATTTGTTATTATTTGGAGCATTTATGAACCTGATAATGAATCTTGTAAAAAAACCGCCTATATGGTTTTATCAGATGAGGGTGAAATTTTAGTTCCTGAAACCGCATTGGATTGTGGCATAAATTCTTACGAAAAACCTATTTATCATAATGGTATTGTTTCTTGGGTTTATTACGATACTTCAAGCAGTCAATTGCAATTGGTTGAATTAAAAGTAAAATGAGAGAACAACTGATAAATAGGGAAGACACCGGTCTGACATCGCCGGATGATGAATCTGTCGGAGGTGAATTTATCATAGTATGAATAACAAAACCCTGTATGTATCCGACCTTGACGGCACGCTTTTAAGGTGCGACCAGACACTTTCTGATTATACGGCAAAAACTATAAACAGTCTGGTTCAAAAAGGGATAATATTTTCTTATGCCACTGCACGTTCTTTTGTCACGTCAAAGGTTCTTGCCAAAAATATCACCACCAACATTCCTGTCATAGTTCATAACGGAACATTTATAATAGAAAATGTTACGGGCAAAATCCTTTATGGAAACTATTTTTCGTTGAAAGAAACAAAATATATTTATGAACTGCTAAGCCAAAACGGCATTTATCCTATGACTCATTCCTATATGGACGGCATCGAAAAGCTTTCTTTTTGCCCTGAGCTCATAACCGATGAAGTGAGAGAATTTTTGAGCACCCGCTCAGGTGATGAACGGTTAAGACCGGTTGAGGCGAGCCGCCTTTGTGATGGCGATATGTTTCACTTTTCTTGTATTGGTGAAGGCAAAAAGCTCAAAAAAATGTATGATGTGTTAAAAGACAGCTTTCACTGCGTGTATTATCTCGACATATACTCCGGTGACCCGTGGCTTGAAATATATTCAAAATCATCAGGCAAGGGTAATGCCATATTGGAACTCAAAAAAATTCTCGGATGCGACAGGGTGGTATGTTTTGGTGATGCAGTAAATGATATTCCCATGTTTAAAATCTGTGATGAAGCATATGCCGTTGAAAATGCCGACTATGAATTAAAGAAAATTGCAACCGGAGTTATAGAAGGCAACAATTGTGACGGCGTTGCAAAATGGCTTACAAAAAATGTGTGAAGAAAAGCACTTGCATTTCTAAACAAAATAGCTTATAATACACCTATATTCGATTCAATATTATCCACGTTCTTCCAAAAGCAGCACGATTGCCTTATCTCGGCTGCTGTCTGCCATTAATTATCTAACATTTCATAGCCAGAATTTGTACAAAACGCACCTGTCAATTGGTGATGGACGCATGCGATATGACTACCGGATAGTGTGTTCTAAAACAAAAATGCCAGATACGTTTTGAACGAAAAAGTAAATATATAGGAAAGGTGAACAAAAAAGGAGGATTTATAAGTGAATTACAAGTTAGACAATGTACAACTGCACGATCCGGAACTATACGATCTCATTCGAAGAGAAGAGCATCGGCAGGAAACCACATTAGAAATGATTGCGTCCGAGAGCATACAATCCCCCCAACTTCTTGAAATTAACGCGTGTGCATTTAACAATAAGACGGTCGTAGGTGCCTTGGGCGGCCAGAATATTGCTGGATCAGAGGTGG
>SVJL01000107.1 GCA_015068985.1 Oscillospiraceae bacterium | reverse complement strand
TGCGGTGAAGACAACACACCATATATGAATCAGGAAGATTTGTTAGTAAATAACTCTGACGGTATTCTTGAGGAAAGCTCAGTTGAGCCGGAAGACAAGCCCATAGAAGAAAAGAAGAAAATCAGAAAATATAAAATAGATTATAAAAAGCTCGCACGCCTTGTTGTTGCTCTTGTGTTGATTGTGTTGGCAATTTGCATAGTTGCAAGATGGCTTTCATCCAACGACGAAGCTGTTGTGGAGCCAAAAACAGATTTGTTTTCCTCCGATATGCTCGCGGTTTGCGTGGGAAGTGAGTGGGGCTATATAAATAAAGAAAGCCCGTCGTCATTTGCAATTGAACCTCAGTTCCGCACGGTAACAGAATTTTATGGTGATGTTGCTTTTGCATACATTGGCGGCAAGTATAGCCTTTTTAACAAAAAAGGGCAGATTCTCACCGAACCTCGCTACGAATCGTTTGGCAGTGTTTCCGAAAATGGCTACATTGCCGTTGAAGAAGATGGAAAATGGGGCTATGTTGATTCAGAAGGAAACTACGTAATCAACCCCAAATACTCAAGTGCAGACAGCTTCAATTCCGATGGTATTGCGGCGGTGTCTGTAAACGGTGTTTTTGGCTACATTGGCGAAGACGGTGAATACACAGTAGCTCCTCAGTATGAAATGGCTCTTGGTTTTTCGCCCGATGGCTATGCCGCAATAAAAATTGACGGCAAATGGGGCTATATCAACAAAGAGGGCAATGGGGTTATCGAACCCAAATTTGACGAAGCTCATTCTTTTATCGACGGAATTGCCGTTGTTAAAATGTATGGCGATTACGGTGCTATTGATACAGAGGGCAATTTTGTTATTGAGCCTCAGTTTGATGAATATTTTAAGTTTGACAAAAGCGGAATTGCCAGAATAAAAATCGGCAAAAAATACGGATATATCGACAAAAGCGGAAGCTTTGTTATAACCCCAAAATTTGCCGAGCTTGGCAACTTTGACGGCGAAGCCATCACCTATGCTGCACGCGGCGACGGTATTTTTGGGTTTGTTGATTCAGAGGGCAATTTTGCTGTTGAACCCCAGTTTGAAGATGCCGGAGAGTTTTCAAACGGTCTTGCCCCTGCAAAAAAGGATGGCTTGTGGGGTTATGTTAACACTGAGGGTGCATTTGTTGTGGATCCACGCTTTACAAAAGCATCAGTATTTTACAGTGAGGGCTATGCTGTAGCATACGATGCACTCGGAAATGTTGTGATTATTGATGTTAACGGCAATAACATTTTAAGCTCCGGTATGGGAATATCCCACGTGATGCAAAAATAGAAAGGATGGGTTAGATTATGATTTGTCCGAATTGCAAAAATGAATCTGATGGAGCAAAATGGTGCCCCTATTGCGGAATTCAGCTTGAAACGGAGGAACGTATGCCCGACAGTACATTGTCTGAACCGAATGATGAAAATGCTTTTGAGGAAGAATATAACTTGGGCAGACAAACAGATAATAAAGCTTTAAAAATTACTCTGGCAATTTTGTGCCCCATAGCGGCAATTGTGCTGGTTATGGTCATACTTGTTGCATGCGGAATTGTGAATTTTGGTTCATCAAAAGAACCTGTGGTCACCGAAGAGAGTGAGGTTCTTGAAAAGAGCAACACCGAATCTCTTAAGCAAACTGCAGTTAATCAGCTCAAAATCGGTGATTACGAAGAGGCAGAAGCAGTGCTTAAAGCCATTCTTGAAATTGAACCCGACAATGAAGAGATAACAACTCTTTGCAAAATAGTGTATAACTACAATCGTGCCATAAAAAAGGTTGAGACACGAAAATTTGGTGAAGCAAAAAACCTTTTTGAAAAAATCCCCGACGATTATCTTAACTATGATATCAGCTTCGACATTGAAAAGCTCGGAGAAGAATTGGCACAAGCCGATAAAGCTCACGCCATATTTGAGACAGTTAAGGAGCATATGCGAAATGGTGAATATGCAGATGCTTCCGATACAGTGATGCTTATAGATGAGCAATATCTGGAAGATGAAGATGCGGCTCTTTTAGAGCAATATAATCAGCAAATCATGGAATATAACGAATCAGAAGAACAGCGTATGCTTCAGATGGGCAACTCTCTTGATTCAACCCGTGCTCTTGAAATTGTTAATTCCTATTGCAACAATTTTGCTTCAGCGGTCAATAACAGTGACTTTTCAATTGTTGAATCTCAGCTTGGGGGATATCTTTTAGAACAGCAAAGAGCTTTGTTCCAAAACCATGTCAATGGCAGAATAAGCATAAACCACGAAGGCTGTGAGCTGGTTTCTTTTTCAAAGCTTTCCGACACTTGCTGGGAGGTTGAGGTTAAAGAGGGAACAACAGTTCACTATCCCGATGGAACGGTTGACTCCGGCGAGGTGTACAACATATACACTATTGAATATATCAATTCGGCATTTTATTTGACAATGTTGGCATAATAATACAAAAATAAACGGACTGTAAAAAAAGTCAAAAATACGGTTTGTCGGAAACCGCCAAACCCTACATTCGGTATTGTTCAAAATAAATTATACCGATATATTGTAGGGAATGGCGCTTGTCGACATTCCGAAAAAGACTTTTTTTACAGTCTCTATTTTCAAAGCATCGGAGGTATCAGATTTGAAAGCCGAATATGAAGCTTTAAAAAAACAAATTCAATATCACAGCCATAAATATTATGTTATGGATGATCCCGAAATCACCGACGAAGAATATGACCGTTTAATGCGTCGTCTTCTCGAAATAGAAAAAGAAAACCCGTCATGGATAAGTGCCGATTCGCCAAGCCAGAAAATCGGCGGCACAATTCTGGAAGGCTTTAGTCAGGTTGAGCATACCGTGAAAATGCAAAGCCTGCAGGATGCATTCAGCAACGAAGAGCTTCTGGAATTCGACAACAGAGTGCGTTCCGTTCTCGGCAAAGCTCCCGGATACTGTGTTGAACACAAAATTGACGGATTGTCGGTTTCTTTGGAATACAGGAATTCTGTGTTTGTGAGAGGTTCAACAAGGGGTGACGGCAGTGTTGGTGAAGATGTTACCGAAAATTTGAAAACCGTAATGTCCATTCCCCTAAGGTTAAACGTTGATGTTGAATATCTCGAGGTCAGAGGGGAAGTGTTCATTTCCAAAAAAACCTTTGAAAAAATCAATGCCGAGAGAGAGCAAAACGGCGAACCAACCTTTGCCAACCCCCGAAATGCGGCAGCCGGCTCTCTTCGTCAGCTCGACTCTTCGGTTGCAGCAAAAAGAGGACTCGACATATTTGTGTTCAACATTCAGCAGATAGAAGGTTACGATATTCAAAGTCATGCCGAGGGCCTTGAATTTTTGCGAAAAGCCGGTTTTAAGGTTATTTTGAACAATCGCATTTTTGCCACAATCGAGGAAGCTATAGCTGAGGTTGAGGCAATAGGTGAGGCAAGGCCGGAGCTCCCGTTCGACATTGACGGGGCAGTTATCAAAGTTAATTCACTTGCCGATCGTGAAACTCTTGGCTCCACAGCCAAAACTCCACGATGGGCAATTGCATACAAATACCCCGCAGAAAAAAAGAAAACCAAAATACGCTCCATTACCGTTCAGGTGGGACGCACAGGTGTGCTCACTCCAAATGCCGAGTTCGACACTGTGAGCCTTGCCGGCACATTTGTGAGCCGTGCAACACTTCACAACTTAGACTACATCCGTGAACGTGACATAAAGATTGGTGACACAGTTACCGTGTATAAAGCAGGCGACATTATCCCCGAGGTTTTGTCGGTTTCGTTTGAAGACCGCGACGGCTCTGAATCGGAGTTCGTTATGCCGTCTCATTGCCCTGCCTGTGGTTCACCGGTATGCCGTGATGAGGGAGAGGCAGCCTATAGGTGCACCGGTGCCGATTGCCCTGCACAGCTCGAAAGAAACATAACTCACTTCGTGTCACGTGATGCAATGGACATTGAGGGCATGGGGCCGTCGATTGTGGCTCAGCTTTTAGAGAAAAAGCTCATAAAAAACAGCTCAGATTTGTATTATCTCTCTAAGGAAGACATTGCATCAATGGATAAGATGGGGCAAAAAAGTGCCGAAAATCTTCTGGCATCAATTGAAAAATCAAAAAGCAATGACCTGTCCCGCCTCCTTTATGCTCTTGGCATACGCCACATTGGTCTTGGTGCGGCAAAGGCAATTTGCAAAAAATTAAAAAACATAGAGGCTTTTTTTGATGCTGATGACCAAGTGCTTACTGCCATAGACGACGTTGGTCTTGTTATGGCTCAAAGCGTTATTGGTTTTTTTGCTCAGCCCCACGTGCGTGAAATGATTGACCGAATGAAAGCGGCAGGAGTTAATATGGAATATATCGAGGAGGAATCTGCCGGCAATGCTCTTGAGGGCATGACTATTGTTTTGACCGGAACTCTCCCCAATCTTGGCAGAAAAGAAGCCACTGATTTAATTGAAAAAAACGGTGGCAAGGTTACCGGAAGTGTTTCTAAAAAGACGAGTCTGGTTGTTGCCGGAGAGGAAGCCGGAAGCAAACTTGACAAAGCCAACAGTCTTGGTATTCCCGTTGTTGACGAAGACGGTCTTATGAAACTAATCGGGGACTAATTGGTTGACTTTGTACAAATAAAGCCAAAAGAGAGTAATCCGAATCGTGTTTGGATTATTCTGTTTCGGCTAAATGGGGAAGATTATTATGACAAACGAATTTACAATAAATCCTATTGCACATATTTATAATGACTACACCTCAAAGTTTGGAATCCCCCGTCAAAGCGGCATAGGAAAAGGCGTTCTTTCAGAAATTGTATTTGAAAAGCCATACCGCAACGACGATGCCCTGAGAGGTATTGAAGATTTTTCTCATTTGTGGCTCATATGGCAGTTTTCAAATTCTGTCACAGGGGCGTTCAATCCTACAGTTCGCCCGCCTCGTCTTGGTGGCAACAAGAGGGTGGGTGTGTTTGCAACACGCTCGCCGTTTCGACCAAATTCTTTGGGGTTGTCGTGCGTTAAGCTCGAAAGGGTAGAATCTACCCACGACAGGGGCACTGTGCTCATAGTTAGCGGTGCAGACCTTCAAAATGCAACTCCGATTTTCGATATTAAGCCATATCTTGCCTATGCCGATTCACGCCCCGATGCAGTGTGTGGTTTTGCCGATGAGGTGCTTTCGTATTCTCTGAAAGCCAAAATATCAGATGAGCTTCTTTTGCGGATTGAACCGGGAAAGAGGGAAGATGTGATTGCTATTCTCGAAAATGATCCCAGACCATCATATCACAACTCTGCCGACCGTGAATACGGATTTGAATTTGGTAAATACGAAATAAAATTCAGGGTTTCAGACGGTGTGATAGAGGTTGTTGACGTGATGATAAAATAACAACACTTTTTGATAAACACTTGAATTTTTGAAAAATGTATAGTATAATAAGTTTAATTATGAATTTATAAAGTGAGGTAAATGTAATGAAAATTGCTTTAATCAATGAAAACAGCCAGGCAGCCAAAAACGGTATCATCGTTGACACTCTCAAAAAAGTTGTTGAGCCTCTTGGTCACGAAGTATTTAACTATGGTATGTATTCTGCTGAAGACGAAGCTCAGCTTACATATGTTCAGATTGGTATTCTGGCTGCAGTTCTTCTTAACTCAAAAGCTTGCGATCTTGTTATCACAGGTTGCGGCACAGGCGAAGGTGCAATGCTCGCTTGTAACTCATTCCCCGGTGTGCTTTGCGGTCACGTTGTTGATCCTACCGATGCTTATCAGTTCACTCAGGTAAACAACGGCAACTGTATTGCAATGCCTTTTGCAAAAGGCTGGGGTTGGGGTGCAGAGCTTAACCTTGGTTATGTGTTTGAAAAACTCTTTGTTGAAGAGTGGGGCGGCGGCTATCCAAAAGAAAGAGCTGTTCCCGAACAGAGAAATGCCCGCATCTTAAACGAAGTTAAAAAAGTTACTCACAATGACCTTGTGTAC
>SVJL01000007.1:34387-44209 GCA_015068985.1 Oscillospiraceae bacterium | reverse complement strand
ATCAACATCTTCATCTTTGTCAAAACCTGTGTCAACACATTCAAAATCGGTTCCCATTATGGTCACAAGACAATCTTCTTTCATAATGCCTCCGATAATGTTGCTTTCACCGATAAAATCAGCGACAAAGGCATTTTTGGGCTCGTTATATATGTCTGTGGGAGTGCCGATTTGCTGAATTGTGCCATCTTTCATAACAACAATAGTGTCGGACATTGTGAGAGCTTCTTCCTGATCGTGAGTAACATACACAAATGTTATGCCAAGCTCACGCTGCATATTTTTAAGCTCAAGCTGCATTCCCTGACGAAGTTTTAAATCGAGCGCGGCAAGGGGTTCGTCCAAAAGAAGCACCTTCGGTTCGTTGACAATTGCCCTTGCAATTGCAACCCTTTGTTGCTGGCCACCCGAGAGGGAATTGATTGTTCTTTTTTCAAAGCCCGAAAGGTTAACAAGTTTCAAAACGTTTTTAACCTTTTCGGCAATTGTTTTGGAATCCAGCTTTTTTATGTGCAGACCAAAGGCGATGTTGTCATAAACATCGAGATGGGGAAAGAGTGCATACCGCTGAAATACGGTGTTGACCTTTCTTTCGTAGGCAGGTATTCCGTCGAGATCAGAATCTTCAAAAAGCACCTTACCGCTGGTTGGAGTTTCAAATCCGGCAATAATCCTGAGCAAGGTGGATTTGCCGCAACCTGACGGACCAAGGAGTGTTAAAAATTCATTTTCGTTAATGTAGAGATTAATATTTTTTAAAACTTCTGTATCATCAAAAGTTTTGCAAACATTTTTAAATTCTATTAGATGTTTTGCCAATTGTTTCACCTCTGATATTAGAATGACGGCGGTGTGGAAACCCACAACACTTTAGCATTATTTTGAGTATTGTTTTCTATATAATGTACAGCATTTGGTTTGTAATAAAAGCTTTCGTGCTTTTTTACTCTGAATTTTTTATTGCCAATGTGGAGTGTTATGCTTCCCGATAGAACATAGCCAAATTCTTCACCCTCGTGGGGATCGTCGACATATGATTTTCCGCCGGGCATCAGTTCAATAATTATGGGCTCCATATCGTTTTTTTGTGAATTGGGAACAATCCAGTTGATAATGCTGCCCTCGTCTTTATATTCCTTAACGAACACATCATCTGCCTTAAACACCACCTCTTCGTCCGCTGCACTATTAAAAAAGTTTTTGAGGTCAGTTCCAAGACATTGCAAAATATCGGAAAGAGTCGAAATTGACGGAGAAGCAAGGTCTCTCTCAATTTGAGAAATAAATCCCTTTGAAAGCTCGCACCGATCGGCAAGTTCTTCCTGAGTGAGACCGTTTATTATTCTTAATCGTTTTATCTCGTTTCCGATATTCACACAAACCACTCCAAACAGAAATAAACACAAAATTTAGATATGCTAAACCCCGTGTTTTTAATAGTAAGTTTTTTGTTTAGAAAAACTAAACATTATTATATGACTTTAAAGCAAGTTTGTCAATAGGTTTTTATCAATTTGAAGATTATTTTCGACAAATTATTTTTGGCAGTATTTTTGTCTTAATTGTTTGTATGAGTTCGAAAAAATAAGAATTTGGCTATTGAAAATAAGATTATAATATATTATAATAGTTAAAAACATACAAGGAGATGTATCATAATGAAATTATGGGGAAATAATATCCCACCTTTTTATAACAAAGATTATCTCGATGGTTTCATGCCGCTTGTTGAACCATATATAAAAGAAGGAGCCAAGTCATGCGTTATCATCTGCCCGGGAGGCGGATATTCTCATAAAGCTATGGAACACGAGGGACGTCACGTTGCCGAGTATTTCAACTCTATCGGTGTGTCGGCTTTTGTGCTTGACTACCGCTTAAAGCCATACAAGCATCCTATACCCGTTATCGACGCCAAAAGAGCCATACGTCTTGCAAGAAGCCTTGCCGGAAAATACGGATACGACAAAGATAAAATCGGCATTATGGGATTTTCGGCAGGAGCACATCTGGCAGGAAGCGCCGGAACGTTCAAGGGCGATTTTGGATATGATTTGCAGGATGATATTGATAAGGAATCTTCAAGACCAGACTTTATGATTCTCTGCTATCCGGTTGTTTCTTGTGTTCAATATTCACACAGAGGCAGCTTTGAAAACTTATCGGAAGATCTTAGCCCAAAAAGTGCAAGAGAGCTTTCGATTGAAGAAAATGTTGACAAAACCACTCCACCAACTTTTATTTTTCACACATCAGGAGACATTTGTGTTCCCGTTGAAAATTCACTGTTAATGGCATCCGCCCTTTCCAGATATGAAATACCGTTTGAAATCCACACCTTTAATATTTACGGTTATCACGGCGTTGGTCTTGCAAACGGCAGAAAACCTGCAGTGCATCTTGAATATGTTGAAATGTGGGCAGACAATTTGAAGAACTGGCTTGAAGGCATGGGATTTATAAACTAATTTTTAGCGGAGGCAAAAATGATTAAACTTTGGGATGATAACAAAATACCATACTATAACAAAGAATATCAGGATGGATTTATGCCATCAATAACACCATACATTGTTGAAAACGCCAAAACCTGCATACTCATATGCCCCGGCGGCGGTTATCGCACAGTTTGCACAGACCACGAGGGGGTTCAGATTGCAAATTATTTAAACAAGCTTGGAATATCTGCGTTTATGCTTGAATACAGAATTGCTCCATACAAACACCCCACAGAAATCACCGATGCAAAAAGAGCAATGCGTTATGTGCGTTATCTCGCAAAAGAATATGGATATGACAAACACAAAATCGGCGCTATGGGTTTTTCGGCAGGTGGTCACCTTGCAGGTTGTCTTGGTGTGTTTGATTCTGATTTTGGATATGAGCCTCAGGACGAGATTGACAAAGAATCTTCAAAGCCGGATTTTTTAATACTTTGTTATCCGGCATTATCGCTGTGTCAGTATGCACACAGGGGCACATTTGTTAATTTGTCGGAAGACCTCAGCAACGATGCAGCTGTCAGGTTGTCTGTCGAAAAAAATGTGAGTGAAACAACTCCTCCAACATTCTTATTCCACACAATCGGAGATTGCGATGTTCCAGTTGAAAACTCCATACTTATGGCAAAGGCTTTGTCTCGCCACAAAGTTAAGTTTGAGCTCCACACATACACCCACGGTATGCACGGTGTTGCCCTTTGCGACCGGGATTTTCAGGAGGAAAAGGTCAAAAAATATACAAGCTTCTGGAAGAAAAATCTGCACAATTGGCTCAGAAGTATGAATTATTTGGATTGATTTTCAAAAAAGACTTGAAACAACGGGCGAAATCGGTTATACTATAATTTGTATTTTACATAAAGCGAGGAAGATTCAATGAAATTATCTAAATATTTATTACCCACCCTCAGAGAGGTTCCTTCAGAGGCGGAAATACCCAGCCATCAGCTTATGCTCAGAGCAGGACTTATCAGAAAGCTTGCTTCCGGCGTGTATTCATATTTGCCCCTTGGTCTTAAAGCTCTCAAAAAAATTGAAGGTATTGTGAGGGATTCAATGGATTCTCACGACGCTCAGGAGCTTTTGATGTCGGCTGTTCTTCCAAAAGAATATTTTGAAACATCCGGCCGCTGGGAAGTGTTTGGTCCTGAAATGTTCCGACTCAGAGACAGAGCTCAAAGAGAATTCTGCTTAGGACCCACCCACGAAGAAATTTTTACAGATACAGTTAAAAACACTATTAAATCATACAAACAACTCCCCATCACTCTTTATCAGATTCAAACAAAATATCGTGACGAAAGAAGACCACGCTTTGGTGTTATCAGAAGCAGAGAGTTCGTTATGAAAGATGCCTACAGCTTTGATAAAGACGAACAGGGACTCGACGTTTCTTATCAGAATATGTATGATGCATACAAAGAAGCATTCGATAAAATGGGACTTGAATATTTGATAGTTGACGCCGATTCGGGTGCTATGGGTGGTTCGGGTTCTCAGGAATTTATGGTAAAATCTGATGTTGGCGAAGACACAATAGCATATTGCAGATGCGGTTTTTGTTCTAACATTGAAAAAGCCGGCTGCGTTGCTGAGGATAATAACAACTCTGCCAATGAATTGGAAATGGAAAAAATATACACCCCCAATTCACGCACAATCGAAGAGCTTACCCAGTTCCTCAACACTGATGCTAAATCTTTTGCAAAAACTCTTCTTTACAATTCTGACGGAAAAATTGTTGCAGTTATGGTAAGAGGCGACCGTGAGGTTAACGAAACCAAGCTTGCAAACTATCTTGGTTCAATCAATCTTGAGCTTGCCTCCCCTGAGGAAGTGGTTGAAACAACAAAGGCTGCAGTTGGTTTTGCGGGTCCTGTCGGACTTGAGGTTGACGTGTTGGTTGATGCAGAGGTTGCTCTTATGAAAAACTTTGTTGTTGGAGCAAACGAAACAAAATATCACTACAAAAACGTTAACATTAATAAAGACTTCACACCAACAGTTGTCGGCGATTTCAGAAACATTGAAATTGGTGATATTTGCCCCAAATGTAAATCCGAAAAAATCGACACATGTCAGGGCATTGAGGTTGGTCACATATTCAAGCTCGGAACAAAATATACCGATTCGATGGATTGCACATATCTTGATGAAAACGGCAAAGAAAAAACTCCGATTATGGGTTGTTACGGAATTGGAGTGAGCAGATGTATGGCTGCAATCATCGAACAGTATGCTGACGAAAGCGGCATTGTGTGGCCTGTGTCGGTAGCTCCATTCCACGTTATTGTTGTTCCGGTCAACACCAAAAATGAAGAACAAAACCAGCTTGCAGAAGAAATATATTCAAAATTAAAATCAGCCGGAATTGACGTTCTTCTTGACGACAGAAACGAAAGAGCCGGTGTTAAATTCAAAGATGCCGACCTTATCGGCATTCCTGTAAGAATTAATGTTGGTAAAGGTGCAGCTGACCGTCAGGTTGAGTTTATTCTAAGAAAAGGACTCGAGCTTTCCGAAATGAGTGCTGACGAAGCCATTGAAAGAGCAATTGCTTTTATTGGCGAAAATAAATAATAAAAACTATTTGAGCAGTCACATTGTGTGACTGCTCAAACTGAATATGGTGAATAATTATGTTGTATATTGTATTATCGGTTGTTTTGTTTGCAATAGACCAGCTAACAAAGCTTGCCACCGTAAAAGTATTTTCTGAGGGCGACAGCCAAATAATAATAAACGGGATTTTGTCGTTTTCACGCCATCACAACACCGGTGGACCGTGGAGCATTTTTGACAGTTTTCCGCAAATTTTTGTTATTATGACAATTCTGATATTGATTGCAGAAATTTTTATATTTAAAAAATATCCGCTAAAGCACACCATATCTAAACTTTCGTGCAGTCTGATTAATGCAGGTGCAATCGGAAATTTAGTCGACAGAGTGTTCAGGGGCTATGTTGTCGATATGATTGACGTGGATTTTATTAACTACCCTACCTTTAATTTTGCAGACTGCTGTATTGTCGTTGGATGCATACTGATGTGTGTGTATGTTATTTTTATAGACAGAGAACCAAAAAATGAATTAATTGACCAAGGAGAACAAGATGGACAAAATAACTCTGGTGTGTGAAGAAAGCGGCACAAGAATTGACAAATATATTTCTGTTGACGGAATGACTCGTGCAACGGTTCAAAGACTTATTGAAAATGGCGGTATAACCGTTAACGGAAAACCAACAAAAAACAATTACAAGTTAAAATCGGGCGATATTATTGAAATTGAACCCGAAGAACCTCAGGACGCAAACATTGAAGCTGAAAACATTGAGCTGGACATTGTGTATGAAGACGACAGTTTACTTGTTGTTAATAAACCCCAAGGAATGGTTGTGCATCCGGCACCGGGTAACTATTCGGGAACTCTTGTTAACGCCTTAATGTATCACTGCAAAGATAATTTAAGCGGAATAAACGGCGTTATGAGACCTGGCATAGTGCACAGAATAGACAAAGACACATCGGGACTTTTGCTTGTTGCCAAAACAGATGAAGCCCACCACTCCCTTTCGGAACAAATTCAAAACAAAACCGTTCGCAGGGAATATATATGTGTGTGCGAAGGTGTTGTCAAGCCAAAAAAAGGCATTGTTGATGCTCCAATCGGAAGAGACCCGTCAAACAGGCTCAAAATGGCTGTTACACCCTTAAACTCCAAAAATGCGCTTACTCATTTTGAAGTTGTTGAACAATTCGAAAGTGCTGCTCTTGTTAAATGTGTGCTCGAAACCGGCAGAACACATCAAATCAGAGTTCATATGCAATACATTGGGCATCCTGTTATGGGAGACCCCCTGTATGCACGGTCGAATCCTATGAACCTAAGCGGTCAGGCATTGCACGCAAGGATTATTGGCTTTAACCATCCTGTGACAGGCGAATATATGGAATTTAACGTTAATCCGCCAGAGGAGTTTAATGGTCTTGTTAGCAAATTACAAAACTAATAATTTGTGGATAGAATAAGTTGAGTGAGCATAAAGAAGAACGCTGTATTTGCGAGCCACTCGTTCTATTAGCTTCTCTTTGCAACTGAATGAGTACTTGATTTTTATAAATTATTGTTTAACGAAGAGATTAGGCTATTGAATTTGTAGGGGCGGATGCCCACATCCGCCCGCCATTATGTCATCAAACGGGTCGATGTGGGCATCGACCCCTACAACGCACAAATTAAGCCCATCGTTTGTAGGGTCCGGCGTCCTCGACGGACCGCCTGCATTTCTTACGGACCGTCCAGAGGCCGGTCCCTACAACGCATTAGCCTAGTTCCATCTCGCCAATAAACAATAATTTATGCATATATTCATTGTTTATGCGCATAAAAAGTATAAATGCACATTAAATTATGTGAAAAAAATGGCGTTTTGTTGAAAATATATATTGAAAAATATGTATAATTGTTGTATAATTATGCATTATAGATTGGAGGCATCAAAATGCTGGACAAAATAATCGAACTTGATAAAAATTATTATATGAACACCTTCGGCCCACGAACAAAGCTTATGTTCACCGAGGGTCATGGCATAAACCTTACAAATTATGACGGAGAGGTATACAAAGACTTTTTTGCCGGCATTGCCGTGAGTGCTGTCGGCCACAGCCATCCTGCACTTGTTGAAGCTCTGCAAAATCAAGTGTCAAAGCTTCTTCACACCTCGTCGGTGTATTACATAGAAAATCAGGCTCTTTTAGCCGAAAAGCTCTGCCAAAAAACCCCGTTTGATAAGGCGTTTTTTGCAAGCACCGGAGCCGAAGCTAACGAAGGAGCCATAAAGCTTGCCCGCAAATATTTTTATAATAAAGGCGAAGACAAATACGAAATCATCACTCTCAACAAATCATTCCACGGCAGAACCGTAACCACGGCAACAGCCACAGGTCAGGAAAAATATAAAGCACCTTATGCTCCGCTCACTCCCGGCTTTGTTCACGTTGATGCAAACGATGTTGAGGGGTTAAGGGCTGCAATCAGCCCCAAAACTGCCGCCATAATGGTTGAAGTTATTCAGGGCGAAAGCGGAGTCAGACCATTGAGTCATGAATTTGTGTCGGAAATCAGAAGTATATGCGACCAAAACGATATTATTTTCATTGTCGATGAGGTTCAAACCGGCATTGGCCGCACAGGTAAGTTTTTTGCTTTTGAGCACTTTGGTATCGTGCCCGACATTGTGACAAGTGCAAAGGCTCTTGGTGGCGGCGTGCCAATTGCGGCAGTTCTTGCCAAAGACTTTGTTGCATCAGCCTTTACCCCGGGTGACCACGGCACCACCTTTGGCGGCAATCCTCTTTCAACCTGTGCTGCTCTGGCAACGCTGGATATTATCGAAAAAGAAAACCTTGTGGCAAACAGCCTTGAGGTTGGCACATACTTTAAAAATCAGCTTGAAGAAAAAATCGGATATGCTTGCAGCGAAATAAGAGGAAAGGGCCTTATGATTGGCGTCGAATTTAAAGAACCCATCGCAAAAGCAGTTGTTGCAAAGCTTATCGAACACAAAATTCTTGTAGGAGCAGTTGGCGACACAATCCTCAGAATTGTTCCGCCCCTCATTTTAACCAAAGAAGATGCAGACGGCTTTGTTGGCACTCTGCTTAATATACTCAAGGAGGAATTTTAATTATGAAGCATCTTATCAGCCTATATGATTGCACCACCGAAGAAATTCACGACATATTAAAGCTTGCCATAAAGCTCAAAAAAGACAATAAAGAGGGCAAACAGCATCACATTCTCAAAGGCAAATCCCTTGGTATGATTTTTACAAAATCATCAACACGTACCCGTGTTTCCTTTGAGGTTGGTATGTATCAGCTGGGCGGTCAGGCTCTTTTCCTTTCGGGCAACGACATTCAGCTTGGCAGAGGCGAAACAATCTACGATACAGCAAACGTTTTGTCACGTTATCTCGACGGCATTATGATCAGAACCTATAAGCATCAGGACGTTATTGACCTTGCAACCTACGGTCAGATAAGCATCATCAACGGCCTCACCGACTATCTCCACCCTTGCCAGATTCTTGCCGATCTCCAGACAATCTACGAACACAAAGGCAAGCTTGAGGGCCTTAAGCTTTGCTATGTCGGCGATGGCAACAACATCTCCAACTCTCTCCTCCACGGTTGCACCAAGGTTGGAATGGACATTGCAATTGCATCTCCAAAAGGCTATGAATGCGACGCAGAATGCATAGACCACGCAAAAGAAACCGCCGCAAAAACAGGCTGCAGCGTGCTTCTCACTCAAGACCCCGTTGAAGCTGTGAAAGGTGCCGACGTTGTTGTGACCGACACCTGGGTGAGCATGGGTCAGGAAAGCGAAAAGCAGGAAAGAATTAAAATTTTTGGTAACTACACAGTAGATGATAAGCTCTTTGGCATGGCAAAAGACGATGCAATCTTTATGCATTGTCTGCCTGCATACAGAGGTTACGAGGTTACTGATTCAGTTATCGACGGTCCACGCAGTGTGATTTTCGATGAAGCCGAAAACCGCCTTCACGCTCAGAAAGCCGTTATGGCAACCCTTATGGCAGACTAATTAGAAAGGACACACTCAAATGAATCACGGATTTGAAATACGTAACGCATCCTTGGAGGATGTTCCTCAGATAAAACAAATAACCCTTGAAGCTTTTGCAAAATACAAGGAGCTTGCCGCTACCGACTACCCCCTTGCGGCATTAAGTGAAACCGACGAAGACATAATCAACGACATCGAAAACAATCTTGTTTTGGTTGCTTACATAAACGGCAGAGTTGTGGGAAGCGTCAGAGTGTCGGTAGATGGCGACACAGCCTATCTCAGCCGCTTTGGTGTAAGCC
Source organism: Oscillospiraceae bacterium (assembly GCA_015068985.1). Lineage (GTDB taxonomy): Bacteria > Bacillota > Clostridia > UMGS1810 > UMGS1810 > RGIG1828. The sequence goes on along the minus strand of SVJL01000007.1, from coordinate 34,807 downwards.
CCGATTTTCAGAACCTTGGCATCGGCAAAGCTCTTATGAACCTTGTAGACATTAATATGAAGGTTCAGGGCGTAAAACAAATTCAGCTTCACACCGGAGCTAAAATCAAATCGCTCATAATCTTTTATTATGGCAGAGGATTTTATATTGAATCCACCAACAAAGACCGAGGTTACATACGTGCTCTTCTTTGCAAGGATTATGTGTGACTTGTCATTTTGAGTTTATGAGCAATAGCATAAGGCGGGTGAGCATATGGAAGAATATATGCCAAAGCCTTCGGTTTGATAATCTTTTTTCTGCAACTCGATGAGTACTTGATTTTTATAAATTATTGTTTATAGGTGAGATGAAATTTAGTTTTGGCGTTGCCTCCCTTGTGTAAAGGGAGGGGGACCAAGCTTTGCTTGGTGGAGGGAT
>SVJL01000007.1:0-34377 GCA_015068985.1 Oscillospiraceae bacterium | reverse complement strand
AATGAAATTTTCAAAAACAACCCCTCAGTCAGCTTCGCTGACAGCTCCCCTTACACAGGGGAGCCTTTACACCTCTAAACAATAATTTATCTTATAATTAAGGTCAAATAATCCTCTAATACCCAAGGCAAGATAAGCACCAAGAGCAAAGAAAAGCATATGAATGGCGTGTTATCTTCCGTATCGTCATCCAACCTAAGTTGGATGATTTTTTATTTTTTGCAAACAATATCTTTTGGTGATATTTGATGCAAAAAAACAAAAGCGGCAAAACATATGCCGCATTTAAAGTAATATATTTGATTGTTGTTACCCTTTGTGTAATTAGCTTTGTGTCCGAAATTTATTGTGCTCTTGTTATTTCACGTGCTGCAATAAGCACATTGTCGGGCAATAGCCTCTATTCTTTTGCATCGGTTGTTTCAAATCCTTTGACCGATTCAGCATATTTGCTTACCATCAATTCAAAAAGCCTTTCTTCGCCAATATACTTGAATCTGAAATTCGACACCGACAACTCCCGAATCTATGCCGGCATACTCTCCAACGCCAAAGGACTCAAAAACCCTGAGGTTTGCATTTTTGCCGACAAAAACGACCTTGGAATTTGTGCTGATGCTTCAAAGGCAGTTTTCTATACATTCCCTCAAAAAAGCCTTGGTTCATCATCGCTTTTCAATGGATATAACCTTGCTGAAAGCATAAAAGAAAATGTCCCTGCAATCAAGGGGTGTGCCGCACTTATTGTTGCTTCTCAGTCACTTTTGAATAATGAGGAAATCAGTGGAATTTTTAAAAGCCTGATTTTGCAAAGCCACAACTTTTCAAAATCAGGCAACAAATATAGCTTTCAAATCAAATTGGCAGACTTAAAGGCTGAGCTTGAAAAGCTCCGGATTGGAACAGGCGGGTCGGAAAAAGCCGTTTCTGACTTTCTTGCAACTCGCAATTACGATGGTAACTTTACATTTACATTCGAGATTTTAAACGGTAAAATTGCCTCTGCACAGATTGTACAAAGCAAAAAAAGACCGCCTGAGGCAGTCTTTGAAGTGAGTGCCCAAAACGGCACCGCTCACATAAGCTTTCGCAAAAGTTTGTCAGATAAACCCCATCTGTTTATCACTCTTTCAAAAAGCAAGTCCAATCTTCCAAAGCCGTCTGCATTCAAAAAAGCAGAAGAGATGAGCATCGGAGAGCTTTCCAAAATGGGGGAGGCGTTTTCTCGCTTAAAAGAATGTGTGAATTTGAGGTAATGCCAAAAATGTGTTTTTAAACACCTCTCGGCTGGTAGCTTTCAAAAAACTTTTTCATAAATTCAATTTCTTTTTCATCGCTTTTACTGCTCAAAAATTCTATTTTACCCTTGTTTTCCGAATTATTCAGTTCGCCAATGGCTTCGAGCTGTCGCATGGCTTCACGTGCTGTGCCCTCTCCTCCGTCGAGAATTTCCACCTCATAGTCAAAGGCTTCTTTAATGATTTTGGCAATGTGAGGATAGTGAGTGCATCCAAGCACAACAACCGATATTTTGGTGTTTTCAAACTGTGCAAACAAGTCTTTCAGGTAAGTGCGGATTTTTTGCGTGTCATCACTGTGGGATTCTATAAGCTCAACGAGGCCCGGGCAGGGCAGGGGAATAATGTTTGCCATATTTGAAAAATTGCTCGTCAGCTCCAAAAACTTTTTTCGTTTTAAGGTTACCGGAGTTGCCATAACAACAATGTTTTTGCCGGGGTGATTTGTTGCAGCCGGTTTAACTGCAGGCTCAATGCCAATCACGGGAATGCTAAGCCTTTTGCGCAGAGAGTGGGCGGCAATGCTGGTTGCGGTGTTGCAGGCAATAACAATAGCCTTAACTCCAAGGGAGCAAAGCTTATCGATTGCATCTTCGGTAAGCTTTTTTATTTTTGCGTCATCCTTTGTGCCGTAGGGTGCGTTGGCACTGTCGCCATAATATATGAAATTTTCGTGGGGCATAAGGCAGGATAGCTCCTTGAGCACAGATATTCCGCCAACGCCGGAGTCAAAAACGCCTATAGGCATTTGATTGTTGTTCATTGCTGTTCTCCTGAATGATTTGATTTATAATAAAATTAGTGGTCGTTTCGTTCAAGATGCCACAAATTTTGTAGGGAATGAATAAGCTGATTTATCAGAATGATTTTTTTAGCTGATTTCATCGAAGATGAAACCATTATAGCATAATTAACAAAAATTTACAAGGCATATTGACAAAAGCTTTGATTGGGATTAATATAAGAACGTTTGGAATTTATTATTTACTTTTTTACGCAAAAATATACTTTTGCGATTACGTATAAAACAAATGTTTTAATAACAAACGATAAGTTTTATGGAGGTCTTTCATCATGATAGCGCAGATTTTTGCAGTATTAATTTTTATTGCAATGTTTGTTATGATTGTCGTCGAAGTTTTTGAACGTCATATCGTAACTCTCACAAGCGGTGCTTGTGTATTAGTTGTTGTTTTTGGTCTTTGCATGCGTGATGTGTCGGCAGCACTTGCAACTCTCAACATCGGCAGCATTTTTACCTCAGGCTTCTGGTACGGTGAGGGCGGCGAATCCTCCGCCGGAGTTAACTGGTCAACAATAATATTCATCATAGGAATGATGGTTATGGTTGAGGGTATGGGGTTGTCCGGTTTCTTTAAATGGCTTTGCCTGTCTATGGCAAAAATGGTAAAATATAAAACCATTCCTTTGCTTGTTTGCTTTATGCTTATGTCGGCGGTTCTTTCAATGTTTATCGACAGTATCACCGTTATTTTGTTCCTTGCAGCCGTAACAACAGAGCTTGCTCATATTCTAAAATTCAATCCGATTCCGATGATAATTTCCGAAATCTTCTGTGCCAATATCGGCGGTTCGGCAACAATGTGCGGTGATCCTCCAAACATCATCATCGGCACATCTCTTCATTATTCTTTCTTCGATTTTCTTTCAAACACAGGTGTGATTGCTCTTATCTGCTTTATCTTTGCTGCAGTGTATTTTTATTTCTGCTTCCGCAAGGAACTTAAAGAGAGCGAAAAAACCAGAGGCGACAATATTAAGGTTCCTGAGCCTTCCTCCGCCATAAGCAATAAGCTCTCATTTGGCTTGTCGGTGTTTGTGTTTGGGGTTGCTGTTATTCTTTTGATAACCCATGCTCAAACAACCCTCTCTGTTGCAACCATTGGTGTTATTGCCGCAGTGCTTACGGTGGTTTCAACCTTGGTTTCGTCGGGCAAAAAAGATGTTGTTCACATATTCAAAAGTCTCGACTACAAAACAATTCTTTTCTTTATCGGTTTGTTTATATCCGTCGGTGGTCTGGAGCAAACAGGTGTGTTGGAAATACTTGCATCATTTATTCAGACAATTAGTGGTGGAAGCCTTGTGATGGTTGTTGTTATCATACTCTGGCTTTCGGCTATAGCCAGTGCTTTTGTGGACAACATTCCCTTTGCAGCCACAATGGTTCCCGTTATCCGTGCTCTTTCTGCCACAATGCCCGAGGGCACTCTTGCATGGACTCTTGCCATGGGTACCGACCTTGGCGGAAACGCAACTCCCATAGGTGCTTCTGCAAACGTTGTCGGCACATCGGTAAGTGCTAAGGCAGGCTATCCCATAAGCTGGGGCAAATATTGCAAATATTGCATGCCTGCAACAGTTATGGTTCTTCTCATTTCTATGGTTTGCATATTTGTAAGATACATTTGATAGTCAAAAATTTTTAAGAGGTGGTTCCAAATGAAAACCCAGATAATTTTTTCTATAGGCAGAGAGTTCGGCAGTGCCGGACATCACATCGCCGGAAAGCTCGCCGAAAGACTTGGCATTGCGCTTTATGATAAAAGATTTTTCATAGAATGTCACGATCAGATTGGTTTTAGTGCAGAGATTATGGAAAAATATGACGAAAAAGCCAGAAACATTCTCACATCCAAAAAAATCCGTAACCACACCAACTCCATCGAAGCCCACGTGCAAGACAAGGTTACCGACTTTATTCTGAAACGTGCCGAAAGCGGTGAGTCATTTGTTATTGTTGGCAGATGCTCCGACGAGATTCTCCGCAACAATCACAACACAGCCAAGATTTTCATTACAGGTCACATTGAAGAAAAGATTGAACGTGTTATGGATGTGTATTCTCTCTCCCGAGAGGCTGCTATCGACAAAATAAAACGTCACGACAAGAAGCGCCGTAACTATCATAACTCCTATTCCGAAATGAAATGGGGCGATTCGAGAGGCTATGACCTTTGCATCGACACAAGCGTTATAGGCATTGATGCAGCTGTTGATTTGTTGTGTCAGTATGCAGAAAGCTTCAAAAAAGCTAAAGACGTTAAGTAATTTAAAATCATAAACACTAAAAAAGCCGAGGACACCAAAGTTCTCGGCTATGTTTTTTACTGTATAGGAAACTTCGTTTCCTATACAGTAAAAAACTTTGATTATATTGCCGTGCAAATTTTTTTGAAAAGCAAAGCTTTTCTTGTGAAATGCTTTTGCTGCAAATCAAAAATCATCACCTTTTCATGCACATTTTGTTTTACAAATTCTGTTATGTGTGATATAATAATTTCATTACTTTTATGAGGCGATAAAATGAAGCAAATAACCATCGGTATTCTTGCTCATGTAGACTCTGGCAAGACAACCCTTTCCGAAAGTTTTTTATATAATGCAGGTCAGATATCAAAGCTTGGCAGAGTGGACCATGGCGATGCTTTTCTCGATACCAACGAAATTGAACGTGACCGTGGCATAACCATTTTTTCCAAGCAGGCAGTGTTCAATATTGATAACACCCGTATAACTCTTGTCGACACTCCAGGTCACGTAGATTTTTCTGCCGAAACCGAGCGTACTCTTTGTGTTCTTGACTATGCGGTTTTGGTTGTCAGCGGCACTGACGGAGTTCAGAGCCACACCCGCACCCTTTGGAGTCTGCTTTCTCACTACAATATTCCCGTCTTTATTTTTGTTAACAAAATGGACTTGCCAAACGAGGGCAAGGAAGCTGTTATAGACAATTTAAAAACAGGCTTGTCGGAGGGATGTGTGGATTTTTCCGCCTTAGATGACGAGTTTTATGAAAATGCAGCACTTCTCGACAACAGCCTTATGAACGAATATCTTGAAGATAGCACCATTTGCTCCGAATCTTTGATAAAAGCTGTTAATTCCCGAAAGATTTTCCCTTGTTTCTTTGGCTCTGCTCTGAAAAACGAGGGTGTCAAGGAGTTTCTTGCAGCCATCAACGACTATACTCTCCAAAAAACTTATCCCGAGGCCTTTGGAGCAAGAGTTTTCAAAATCACTGAAGACGAAAAAGGCACTCGTCTTGCTCATCTCAAAATTACCGGCGGTTCCCTGAAGGTTAAAACCCTCATAACCAAAGACGGCTGGAGCGAAAAGATTAATGAAATCCGCATATATTCCGGAAATAAATACACCTCCGTTCAGGAGGTTTCATCAGGTGAGGTATGTGCAGTTACCGGCCTATCCAAAATATCAGCAGGTGACGGCATTGGTGAGGATGTTGGCGAAGAACGTTTTTTCTCGGAACCGGTGTTTACCTATTCGGTGCGTTTGCCCGATAATATGGATATCACCCGTGCTCTCCCCATGTTCAGACGTCTGGAGCAGGAAGAAACCCAAATGCAGGTACGTCTTGGCGGCATTCCCGAAAAGATAAACGTTCGCATAATGGGCGAAATTCAGCTTGAAGTGTTAAAACGTGTTCTTGCCGACAGATTTGGTCTTGAGGTGGAGTTTGAAGAGGGCAGTATTCTCTATAAAGAGACAATTTCCAATTCGGTTGAGGGAGTGGGGCACTATGAGCCTCTTCGTCACTATTCGGAGGTTCATCTTCTTATGGAACCCGGAGAACCGGGTTCGGGTATTAGCATATCTTCAAAATGCAGTGAAGATGTGCTTGCACGCAACTGGCAACGACTCATTCTGACTCACCTTTCCGAAAAAGACCACCTTGGAGTTTTAACAGGTTCGCCAATAACCGACATAAAAATAACTCTCGTAAATGGCAGAGCCCACAACAAACACACCGACGGCGGCGATTTTCGTCAGGCGACCTACAGAGCCGTTCGTCAAGGACTTATGCAGGCGAAAAGCGTGCTGCTTGAGCCATACTATAGCTTCGTGTTAGAACTGCCCACCTCATCAACGGGCAGAGCACTCACCGATTTTCAACAAATGGGTGCAGACTTTGAGCCTCCTGTTTCGGGTGGTGATATTACACGAATAAAAGGGAAGGCACCTGTTTCGGCAATAAGCGGCTATCATAAAGAAGTTGTTGCCTACACTCACGGCACAGGCAGACTTAGCCTCAGCTTTTCGGGCTATGAGCCTTGCAAAAATGCCGATGAGGTAATCGGGCAGATTGGCTATAATCCTCTTTCCGATCAGGACAACACCCCCGACTCTGTTTTCTGTGCTCACGGAGCAGGTTTTGTGGTTAGTTGGGATGAGGTGTTTGACCATATGCACCTTCCCCTTGCAGATTCTGCCCATGCAGAGTATGTTCCTAAAGCTTCCGGTCACCTTGGTGGTTCAATCACAGCAAGCGACGATGAGCTTATGCGTATTTTTGAGCAAACCTATGGTAAAATAAAGACCGACAAACCAAAAAACTATGCTGCTGAGCGCACGGCAAAGCCCTACAAAAGTCAGCAAATCAATCTTGGTCTCGAATATCTTTTGATAGATGGCTACAATATAATTTATGCTTGGGACGAACTTAAAAAGATTTCCGACGATAACCCCGATGCCGCACGAAACATCCTCATAAACCGTTTGTGCAACTATCAGGCAATGAAGAAAAATAACGTTATCGTAGTTTTTGATGCCTACAAAGTCAAAGGTAACATCGGCGAGGTTGAACGAGTCGGCAATGTCACTGTTGTCTACACTAAAGAAGCCGAAACTGCCGACACATACATCGAAAAAACTTCGAAGGAACTCAGCAAAACTTATCGTGTTCGCGTTGCCACCTCCGACAGGGAAGAGCAGATGATTGTTTTCGGCAACGGAGGCGTGCGTGTCAGTGCCGATGAATTCAGAGCAGAGCTGGACTTGGTCGAAAAAGAAATGCGGCGTTTTATTTCGACAACTATTGACAATAAATAACTTTTGGTATATTATATTTTCATAATTAAATAGTATTTCTTGGAGGTAACAAATGAAAAAGTTTTTTGCAGAATTTAAAGAGTTTGCCATCAAAGGTAACGCTTTTGATATGGCAATAGGTGTTGTTATTGCTCAGGCTTTCAAAGCAATTGTCGATTCATTGGTTGCAGATGTAATTATGCCAATCATATCACTCTTGCTCAAAGGCTACGATTTTGCAAGTCTTGCAATCAAATTTGGCTCAGGTGAAGAAGCTGCATCGTTAAACTACGGTCTTCTTATTCAGAACATTGTCAACTTCCTTCTCACAGCACTCAGCTTGTTTATGGTTGTAAAGGCAATCAACACATTCAAAAAACGCAAAGAAGTTGTTGAAGAAGCTCAAGAAGAAGCCGAACCCGAAAAGAGCGATGAAGTTGTTTTGCTCGAACAGATTAAAGATGCTCTGGTTGATTTAAAAAATAAATAAAGCGTAAGTTTATTGTATGGGCGATTCGTGAATCGCCCATTTTAATGATTATTTATAAAATATAGATTTTGTTTGTCAAAAACACCTTGCAAAACATTGTCATTTGTGATATAATATCTTAATTAATATAAATTTGCAATATTACGAAAGGATGATTCCAATGGAAAAGAAAAATATCGATTGGGGCAATCTCGGCTTTGGCTACATACCCACCGAGCAGAGATATGTTTCAGAATACAAAGACGGTGCATGGGATGAGGGCAAGCTCACCACAGATGCAACAGTTGTTATCAGCGAGTGTGCCGGTGTGCTTCAGTATGCTCAGACCTGCTTTGAAGGTCTCAAAGCCTACACCACCGAAGACGGTCATATTGTAGTGTTCCGTCCCGACCTCAACGCCGACAGAATGATCGATTCTGCAAGACGTCTTGAAATCCCCGAATTTCCAAAGGACAGATTCATAGATGCCGTAGAAAAAGTTGTTGCTGCAAATGAAGCCTATGTTCCACCCTTTGGTTCAGGCGCAACTCTTTATCTTCGCCCCTTTATGTTTGGTTCAAACCCCGTTATTGGTGTTAAACCTGCAACCGAATATCAGTTCCGCATTTTTGCAACACCTGTTGGTCCTTATTTTAAAGGCGGTGTAAAACCCCTCACCATCAGAGTGTCCGATCTCGACCGTGCTGCTCCAAAAGGCACAGGTAACGTTAAGGCTGGTCTTAACTATGCAATGAGTCTTTATAATATCGTTGATGCTCACAATCAGGGCTACGATGAAAATATGTATCTCGATGCCGCAACCCACACTAAGGTTGAAGAAACCGGCGGTGCAAACTTCCTCTTTGTAACCAAAGAAGGTAAGATTGTAACTCCTAAATCAGACAGCATTCTTCCTTCTATCACACGTCGCTCTCTTATGTATGTTGCAAAAGAGTATCTTGGTTTGGAGGCAGAAGAAAGAGAAATCGATGTTAAAGAGCTTCCCGAAATGGCAGAATGTGGCCTTTGCGGCACAGCAGCGGTTATTTCGCCCGTTGGCAAAATTGTTGACCACGGCAAAGAAATCTGCCTGCCCTCCGGTATGACAGAAATGGGCCCTGTAACCAAAAAGCTCTACGACACTCTCACCGGTATTCAGATGGGCAGAATTCCTGCACCCGAGGGCTGGATAAAGGTTATTAAATAATAAAGCGTAAAATTCGCCTTTTATGATTTTTGTAGGGGCGATTCACGAATCGTCCGAGAGCAAATTTGTAGTTCGGAAATTCGTGAATCGCCCCTACGTTGTTAATTTAAGGAGGCCAATATGACAAACAAACCCAAAAGCAAAATCTTAGTTTCGGCGTGCCTATATGGTCATTGCTGTAAATATGACGGCACAAACAATCTCCTTCGTGACAAAACATTCCAGATTCTCAAAAACACCGGTCGCCTTATTCCTGTTTGCCCCGAAGAGCTTGGAGGACTTTCAACTCCTCGTGTCCCCTCAGAAATAAAAGAGGGCAGAGTGTATAACAAGGAAGGCGACGATGTGACGGCTCAGTTTGAACTTGGTGCCGAAAAAGCACTTGAAATCGCTCGCAAAAACGGCGTCAGAGTTGCAATAATGAAGCAGGGGAGTCCTTCCTGCGGCTGCAAAAGAATCTATGACGGCACCTTCACCGGAACCAAAATAACCGGTGAGGGCATAACTGTTCGCAAACTAATTGAAAATGGAATTCCCGTGTTCGATGAGACAGAAGCAAATTTAGCCAAGCTTCTTGCCGACGGTGACCCCCACAATCACCATCATTAATCTGTATGATAAAGTCTGTATATTCAGGAGGTAACCTATGAACGAAAGTAAATTTTCAAAAGTTGAAAGCTTTGAGCTGGATCACACAAAAGTCAAAGCACCTTTTGTACGCAAATGCACAGTCCTAACAGGTGACAAAGGAGATATTGTCACAAAGTTTGACCTTCGCTTCACCCAACCAAACGAATCCGAAATGCAATCTGAAGGCATTCACACCTTAGAGCATCTTCTTGCCACTTATCTCAGAGATGCCGACGAAGCCTTTGCTTCAAAAATAATCGACATTTCACCAATGGGATGCAGAACAGGCTTTTATATGACAATATGGGGAGAGTGGGATGAGTCGGTTATTGCTCAAAAGCTTACTGAGGCCTTAAAGCTTGTTATTGTAGCCGATTCAATTCCTGCAAATAATGAAATTCAGTGTGGTAACTACAGGCTTCATTCTTTGCCCCTTGCAAAAAAGTATGCAAAAGATGTTCTTGATAAAGGCCTTAGTGATAATTATATGAAATAATATATTTATCACAAAAATGTAATTTGCACATTTAAAAAATAATCTGGAAAAAGCTAAAAAAATTTCTAAAATTTTACTTGACATTCAAAATATTTTGTGCTATTATTATAAATTGCAGTTATAGCCGTTTTTATGGATTTTCGATTGTGCATAATCACGGTTTTTTGTGCGTGATTTTCTTTGCAATTATGCACTATTACTGTGATTGCACAGGTCATCCTTGTTACAAAAGGATGAAAAATCCTTCCGCAGCAAAAAAAAAATATGAGGTGATAGAAACATGGTACATCCTATCAAGCTTGGTAAAAACGAAAGAATGAGTTATTCCAAAATTGACGAAGTTCTCGAAATGCCAAACTTAATTGAGGTGCAGAAGAATTCATACCAGTGGTTCATCGACAAAGGTCTCAAGGAGGTTCTCGAAGATGTATCTCCAATCTGCGACTTTTCCGGTAACCTTATCTTGGAATTTGATGACTACTATCTGGATGAAAATCCCAAGTATTCCATCGAGGAGTGTAAGGCACGTGATGCCACCTACTCAAAGCCCCTCAAGATTAAAGTAAGGCTTATCAACAAAGAGACCGGCGAAGTTAAGGAACAGGAAATCTTCATGGGAGAATTTCCGCTCATGACCGATCAGGGTACCTTTATTATCAATGGTGCCGAGCGTGTTATCGTAAGCCAGGTTGTCCGTTCTCCGGGCATCTACTTTGCAATGCAGCATGACAAAACCGGTAAAGAGCTCTATGATGCTACCGTTATACCAAACCGCGGTGCGTGGCTGGAATATGAAACCGATTCCAACGACGTTTTTTCCGTGCGTATAGACAGAACCCGTAAGCTGCCTGTAACTGTTTTGATCCGTGCACTCGGTCTTAACACAAATGCCGAAATTCTCGAAATGTTCGGCTATGATGAAAAGATCAACACAACCTTAGAAAAAGATTTCACCACCAATGCCGAAGAAGCTCTTATCGAAATCTACAAAAAGCTTCGTCCCGGCGAACCCCCCACGGTCGAAAGTGCCACCACTCTTATTAACGGACTTTTCTTCGATGCAAAGCGTTACGATTTGTCCAGAGTTGGTCGTTTCAAATTCAACAAAAAGCTTTCACTTTCTGCCCGCATCAAAAATCAAGTCTTAGCACGTCCTGTTGTTGATGAAGAAACCGGCGAAATTCTTGCCGAAGCAGGAGAGGTTGTTTCTGCCGATAAAGCCCGCGAGCTCGAAAAGATGGGCATCAACACTGTGTGGGTTAAGGTTGAAGATAAAGAAATCAAAATTTTCACCAACGATATGGTCAACATTTTTGACCACATCTCTTCCGAACTTGCCGAAGCAATTGCAGAGTTCGACATTAACGAAAAAGTTAAGTTCAGCGTGCTTAAAGAAATTTTAGCATCCACAGATGATGTGGAAGAGCTCAAAAAGCTCATCAAAGAAAGAATGACCGACCTCATTCCCAAACACATCATCACAGAAGATATTTATGCTTCCATTAACTATCACAACAACATCGTTTACGGCATAGGCACAACCGACGATATCGACCACTTGGGTAACCGTCGTCTCCGTGCAGTTGGTGAGCTTTTGCAAAACCAGTTCCGCATTGGTCTTTCACGTCTTGAAAGAGTTGTAAGAGAAAGAATGACCATTCAGGATCTCGATGCCGTAACACCTCAGCTTCTCATAAACTCAAGACCTGTTGTTTCCGCAATCAAAGAGTTCTTTGGTTCATCACAGCTTTCTCAGTTTATGGATCAGACCAACCCCTTAGCTGAGCTCACTCACAAAAGACGTCTCTCGGCTCTCGGTCCCGGCGGTCTTTCCAGAGAAAGAGCAGGCTTCGAAGTTCGAGACGTTCACCATTCTCACTACGGCAGAATGTGTCCTATCGAAACTCCTGAAGGTCCTAACATCGGTCTTATCAACTCCCTTGCGTGCTATGCAAGAATAAATGAATATGGCTTCATTGAAGCTCCTTACAGGAAGTTCGACAAAGAAAACTTAAAGGTTACCGACGAAATTGCCTATATGACAGCCGACGTTGAAGATAACTTTATGGTTGCACCTGCCAGCGAAAAGCTCGCAGAAGACGGCTCGTTCGTTAACCCCAAGGTTATTGTAAGATACAGAGATGAATTTGTTGAAGTTGACCCCTCAAAGGTTGACTATGTCGACGTTTCTCCCAAACAGATTGTATCTGTTGCAACAGCAATGATTCCCTTCCTCGAAAACGATGACGCCGTTCGTGCTCTCATGGGCTCCAACATGCAGCGTCAGGCGGTTCCTCTGCTCAAGACCGAATCTCCCATTGTCGGCACAGGTATGGAATATAAAGCAGCAAAAGATTCAGGTGTGTGTGTTCTTGCAAAAGAAGACGGTGAAGTTATCAGAGTAGGTGCCGACGAAGTTCTCGTTCGTGAAGACGATGGCAACGTTCGCAGCTATAAGTTCATCAAATTCCTCCGCTCCAACCAGAGCACCTGCATCAACCAGAAGCCTATCGTTTCCAATGGCGAAAGAGTTAAAAAAGGAGATATCATTGCCGATGGTCCTTCAACAGCCAACGGCGAAATTTCCCTCGGTAAAAACATTCTCATCGGCTTTATGACATGGGAAGGTTATAACTACGAGGATGCTATCCTTATTAATGAGCGCCTTGTAAAAGAAGATGTATTCACATCAATCCACATAGAAGAATACGAGTGTGAAGCACGTGACACCAAGCTTGGTGCCGAAGAAATCACACGTGACATTTCCAACGTTGGTGAAGATGCTCTCAAAGATATCGACGAAAGAGGTATCGTGCGCATTGGTGCAGAAGTCAGAGCGGGAGACATTCTCGTTGGTAAGGTTACTCCCAAGGGCGAAACCGAGCTTTCTGCCGAAGAAAGACTTCTTCGTGCAATCTTTGGCGAAAAAGCCAGAGACGTGCGAGACACCTCTCTCAGAGTTCCCCACGGTGAGTCCGGTATCGTTGTTGATATCAAAATCTTCACCCGTGAAAATGGCGACGAGCTTCCTCCCGGAGTTAACCAGCTCGTACGCTGTTATATCGCTCAGAAGAGAAAAATCTCCGTCGGCGATAAAATGGCAGGACGTCACGGTAACAAAGGTGTTATTTCCCGTATTCTCCCCGAAGAGGATATGCCTTTCCTTCCCGATGGCACACCTCTCCAGATAGTGCTCAACCCCCTCGGCGTACCTTCACGAATGAACATCGGACAGGTTCTCGAAGTTCACTTGGGTTATGCAGCAAAAGCTCTTGGCTGGAAGATTGCTACCCCCGTATTTGACGGTGCAACCGAGAAAGATATATTTGAAACACTCAAGCTTGCAGGCAAATCCCTCGATGGCAAAACCGTTCTTTACGACGGCCGCACAGGTGATCCGTTCGATAGTCCGGTAACTGTTGGTTATATGTATTACCTCAAGCTCCACCACCTCGTAGACGACAAAATCCACGCTCGTTCCACCGGTCCTTACTCACTGGTTACACAGCAGCCTCTCGGCGGTAAGGCACAGTTTGGCGGTCAGAGATTCGGTGAGATGGAAGTTTGGGCTCTCGAAGCCTACGGTGCAGCCTACACACTGCAAGAAATCCTCACCGTTAAGTCCGACGACGTTGTTGGTCGTGTTAAAACCTACGAAGCAATTGTTAAGGGCGAGAACGTTCCCAAGCCGGGTGTTCCCGAATCCTTCAAAGTTCTCATCAAAGAGCTTCAGAGTCTTGGACTCGATGTTCAGGTGCTCGATGCCAACGATGAGGTTATTCCCATCAGAGAATCCGACGATGACGATGACGATACAGAACTCCGCCTCAATCTCGAAGGCAACGAAACCGACTATTACGACGGCTTCGATGTTGACGAGGATACCGACTCCGAAGAAGATGTGTCCGATGATGATATTGCCGGTGATGATGACTTCGACGAACCCGATTCATTCGGTGATTCCGACGAAGACGAACTTGACTTCTCCGATATTCTTGCAGCTGATGATTTTGACGATCTTGAAGCTCCCGACGTGTTGGATATGGGCGAAGACTACATTGTAGATTTTGATGATATTGACGATCTTGACAGCTCGATAGACTCAATTGAAGATGATTTTGGTGATCAATAAGAAAGGAGATAGCTTATGTCAGCATTTAATGATTTTGAATCTATAAAGATTGGTTTGGCTTCTCCCGAAAAAATCAGGGAATGGTCACACGGCGAAGTTAAAAAGCCCGAAACCATAAACTACAGAACCTTAAAACCCGAACGCGACGGTCTTTTCTGCGAAAAAATCTTCGGACCTCAGAAAGACTGGGAGTGTTATTGCGGTAAATACAAAAGAATCCGTTACAAAGGCATTGTCTGCGATCGATGCGGCGTAGAAGTAACACGCTCCAAAGTTCGTAGAGAGCGTATGGGTCACATTGAGCTTGCTGCCCCTGTATCCCACATCTGGTATTTCAAGGGCATTCCAAGCCGTATGGGTCTCATCCTCGATATGTCACCCCGAATCTTGGAAAGAATCCTCTATTTTGCAGCCTATGTTGTAATCGATCCCGGTAAAACAGATCTGGAAGAAAAACAGACTCTTACCGAGAAAGAATACAGAGACTACACCGAAAAATACGGTCGTGACGGTTTCAAAGCCGGCATGGGTGCTGAAGCTGTTAAAGAGCTTCTTGCCAAAATAGATCTTGAAGTTCTTTCAAAAGAACTCAAAGAAGAGCTCGATTCTTCTCAGGGTCAGAAAAAAATCCGTGTTGCAAAAAGACTTGAAGTTGTTGAAGCATTTCGTCTTTCGGGCAATGATCCCCAGTGGATGATTATGGACGTTGTTCCCGTAATCCCACCCGAAATCAGACCTATGGTTCAGCTCGATGGCGGCAGATTTGCCACCTCCGACCTCAACGACCTCTACAGAAGAGTTATTAACAGAAACAACCGTCTTAAAAGACTTTTAGAGCTTGAAGCACCCGACATTATCGTTAGAAACGAGAAGAGAATGCTTCAGGAAGCAGTTGACGCCCTCATCGACAACGGCCGCAGAGGCCGCCCGGTAACAGGCCCCGGCAACCGCCCCTTAAAATCTCTCTCCGATATGCTCAAAGGTAAGCAGGGACGTTTCCGTCAGAACCTTCTCGGTAAACGTGTTGACTATTCAGGCCGTTCCGTTATCGTTGTTGGTCCTAACCTTAAAATATATCAGTGCGGTTTGCCTAAAGAAATGGCACTCGAACTCTTCAAGCCCTTCGTAATGAAGAAGCTCGTTGAAGACGGACTCTGCCACAATATCAAAAGTGCAAAACGTATGGTAGAAAGAGTAAGACCCGAGGTTTGGGATATGCTCGAAGACGTTATCAAAGAGCACCCCGTATTCCTCAACCGTGCTCCCACACTTCACCGCCTTGGTATTCAGGCATTTGAACCCGTGCTTGTTGAGGGCAGAGCAATTAAGCTCCATCCTCTTGTATGTACAGCGTTCAACGCCGACTTCGACGGTGACCAGATGGCTGTTCACGTGCCTCTTTCACCAGAGGCTCAGGCAGAAGCAAGATTCCTTATGCTCTCTGCAAACAACCTCCTCAAACCTCAGGATGGTAAACCGGTAACCGTTCCTACTCAGGATATGGTTCTTGGTAGTTACTACCTCACAATCATCAAACCCAAGGAAGTTAAAATCCTCGAACCCGGTGATTCAGGTTTTGAAGCAGGCGATGTTGTATGTTATCTTTCCAATCAGGAATTTAATAAAAACAACAAAAAAGCAATCAAATCAGGCAAAGGTCTCCATTGGATTAACCTCGAGCTTGAAGCCGCAGGCAAAACTCCTGCCACCTTCACCGAAGAGGGCTGCTTCCCCGGTGAACAGGGCGAAGGAAAAGGCTTCTCAAGCTTCGACGAAGTTCTTATGGCATATGATAGTGGTGTTCTTGGACTCCACGCTCCAATCAAAGTTGTTAATACCAAAGAGGTAAACGGCGAAACTGTTACAGGCATCATCGATGCAACTGCAGGTAAGATTATTTTCAACGAAAATATTCCTCAGGATATCGGCCTTGTTAACAGAAATGTTGAAGGTCCCCTCACTCTCGAAATTGGTATGAACTTTGTTGCCGACAAAAAAGGCCTTGGCAAAATCTTTGATTATTGCATCAAGGAACACGGTACCACAGTTACCGCCGGTGTTCTTGACCATATCAAAGCTCTTGGTTATAAGTTCTCAACAAGAGGCGCTTTAACCATCAGCGTATCCGATATCATCATCCCCGAAACAAAGCAGCAGCACCTCGATGAAGCACAAGGCAAGGTAGACAAAATTACCAAGCAGTATAAGAGAGGTCTCATAAGTGACGAGGAAAGATACAACAGAGTAATCAGCTCATGGAACGAAGCTGTCGACGCCATATCTGATGACCTTATCGACAACCTCGATCAGTATAACCCAATCTATATGATGGCAACCTCCGGTGCCCGTGGTAGTAAAGATCAGATCAAACAGCTTGCAGGTATGCGTGGTCTTATGGCCGATACCTCAGGTCGTGCAATCGAAGTTCCTATCAAGGCTAACTTCCGTGAAGGTCTTAACGTTCTGGAATACTTCATTTCATCTCACGGTTCACGTAAAGGTCTTGCCGATACAGCTCTTCGTACAGCCGACTCCGGTTACCTCACAAGAAGACTTGTCGACGTATCTCAGGATGTTATCATCCGTGAAGAAGATTGCGGCATCAAAACGGGTGTTGCAGTCAGAGCAATCACCGATGGCAACGAAGTTATCGAAGGTCTCAAAGACCGTCTTAACGGCAGAGTTGCTCTCAAAGACGTTGTTAATCCTCAAACCGGCGAAGTTATCGTTGCAGCCGATGCTCTTATTAATGAAGACATCGCCAAGGAGATTTGCGATGCCGGCATAGAAGAAGTTGAAATCAGAAGTATCCTCACTTGTAAGGCTCGCATTGGCGTGTGTGCAAAATGTTATGGCTCCAACCTTTCAACTGCAGAGCTTGTTAATGCAGGTGAAGCTGTTGGTATCATTGCGGCTCAGTCTATCGGTGAACCCGGTACACAGCTCACAATGAGAACATTCCACACAGGCGGTGTTGCCGGTGACGATATCACTCAGGGTCTCCCCAGAGTTGAAGAACTCTTCGAGGCACGCAAACCCAAGGGTGTTGCAATTCTTGCCAACGAAAACGGTACCGTTAAGGTTGAAGAAAACAAAAAGAAAAGAGAAGTTATCATCACTGATGAAAACGGTGTTGCAAATAACTATCTCATTCCCTATGGTTCCAGACTCAAGGTTGCCGACGGTCAGGAAGTTGTTGCAGGTGACGAACTCACAGAGGGTTCAATCTATCCTCAGGATCTCCTTGCTATCAAGGGCAAAATTTCCGATCAGGCAGGTCTCACAGCTGTTACCGACTATCTCACCAGAGAGGTTCAGAGAGTATACCGTCTCCAGGGTATCGACATTAATGATAAACATATTGAAGTTATCGTTCGTCAGATGATCCGCAAGGTTCGCATCGAAGATCCCGGTGACAGTAACCTCCTCATTGGTTCAATGGTTGACCGCAGCGAGTTCAATCATGTTTGTGAAGAAATGGCTTCCAAAGGCTTGGCAGAACCCGTTTCCAAACCCGTTCTTCTTGGTATTACCAAAACAGCTCTTGCAACAGATTCGTTCCTCTCTGCTGCTTCCTTCCAGGAAACAACCAGAGTTCTTACAGACGCTGCCATCAAGGGCAAAAAGGATCCCCTCATCGGTCTTAAAGAAAACGTTATCATCGGTAAGCTTATTCCTGCCGGAACAGGTCTGCCGGTATATCAGAATGTTGAAGTGGTTACACCAATCATTCATGCCGATGACTATCTGGAAACAAAATAATTAACATTCTCAAAGGCAGTGCTTTGCACTGCCTTTGGTTTAGCCTAAAGAGGTACAGTATGAATGTTTTGTATGAAAATAGCAATCTGACAATCTGTGAAAAACCCATAGGAATTGTGTCCCAATCAACGCCCGATGGCAGAGGCTTTACCGATATGGCAGCACAACTCTTTGGTTATGCAGCTATCATCAACCGCCTCGACACTGCCGTTGGCGGTGCAGTTCTCTTTGCAAAAAATGAAAAAAGTGCATCACAACTTTCAAAGCTTGCCTCAGAGCAATCAATAAACAAAACCTACCTTGTTGTGGTTGAGGGTAAACCAACAGAGGATAGGGGAGTGTATAAAGATTTGCTCTTTAAGGACTCAGGAAAAAACAAGTCTTTCGTGGTAAAGAGAGAACGCAAGGGAGTCAAAAAAGCTTCGTTAGAGTATGAGGTTCTTGAAACCATAGTTTATGGCGGCAAAACTCTGTCTCTTGTTAGAATCAAACTTCACACAGGCAGAACCCACCAGATAAGAGTGCAGTTTTCATCACGCAAAATGCCTCTTTGCGGCGACGGTAAATACGGCAGCAAAGATAATGGCTGTCGGGTGTCACTCTGGTCACACAAAATATCTCTTTCAGATGGCGAAGGTAGCATCGAAGCAGTTTCTTATCCGCCAAAAGAGAATTATCCGTGGAATTTGTTTAATATATGATGTAAAATAAATTAAAATTTAGTAATTTTTGTGTTGACAAAATCAAATGATAATGATATAATATCCTGGTAAAGCAAAGCAGAGGTCCACCTCTCACCTTACGGTTTAAAGGTATCAGTAAGGTTAATACTTATTCTTGCAATGTATAAGTGGGTGGATTTCGCCCACTTAATTTTTTTGTGCGAAATCTGCGACTGCTAAAAATTTATGGAGGTGTTTTGTCATCAGTAACAAAGAATTGTTGATTAATGAAGAAATCAAAGACAAAGAGGTCAGATTAATCGATCACGACGGCACTCAGCTCGACGTTGTCAGTCTCGACTTTGCTATGAACAAGGCTGAAGAAAGAGGTATGGATCTTGTTAAGATTGCTCCTCAGGCTAAGCCCCCCGTTTGCAAAATAATGGATTATGGCAAATATCGCTTTGAGTTGGCAAAAAGAGAAAAGGAAGCCAGAAAAAATCAGAAAACCGTTAGCATCAAGGAAATCAAAATGAGTCCTTCAATCGATGTTCACGATTTTGATACTAAGGTTAATCACACCAAAAAGTTCTTAAGTTCGGGTGACAAAGTCAAAATCACGGTTCGCTTCAGGGGCAGAGAGCTTCACCACACTCAGCTCGGCAATGAGCTTCTTGCAAAATTTGCAGATGCTATCTCCGAGGTTGGCTCGGTTGAGAAGCCCGCAAAGCTCGAAGGCAGAAACATGGCTATGACAGTAGCACCGAAATAATTAAAAACGTATGTATTCAAAATACTTGGAAGGAGTGTAAACAGAATGCCTAAAATCAAAACTCATAGAGGTGCGGCAAAAAGATTCGGTCTTACCAAAAACGGAAAGGTTAAGAAAAACCAAGCTTTCAGAAGACACATTCTTACTAAAAAATCCACAAAGAGAAAGAGAGCTTTAAGAAAGCACACATATGCAGCAAGTGCAAATGCAGCAACAATCAAGAGACTGATATTGTATAAATAATATAGAGGAGGCGTTTTAAAATGGCTAGAGTTAAAGGCGCTATGGCTACAAGAAAAAGACGTAAAAGAGTTTTAAAACTTGCAAAAGGTTATAGAGGCGCAAAAAGTAAACTTTTCAGAACTGCTAAACAGGCAGTAATGAAATCACTTGTATATGCATACATCGGCAGAAAACAGAGAAAGAGAGATTTCAGAAGACTCTGGATCACCAGAATCAGTGCAGCTGCAAAGCTCAACGGAATCAACTATTCTCAGTTTATGAACGGTCTTAAAAAAGCAGGCGTAGACATCAACAGAAAGATGCTCTCCGAAATTGCTATCGCAGATCCCGCTGCTTTCACACAGCTTGTTGAAACAGCAAAAGCAGCTCTCAAATAATTTTAAACTTTAAGTGCAATCATTCAAAACTTTTGGATGATTGCACTTTTTGTATATGCCATGCTTTGAATACAAAGTGTGGTATTTTTTCATTTTTCTCTTCATATATTGTATAAACATTATAATAATGAAGGGATGAACAGTTATGGAGTTTACCAAAAGCCCCGTTTCCGTATGTGAGTATAAAAAGACACTCAGAACAAAGACAAATCTCGAAGCCGATGTAATCGTTCCCGACACCCGTCCCGACATCGTGAGAGTTTTAAATGTCAAAGCCTTAGCCGATGTGAATGAGTGTTATATGAGAAAGGACAAGGTTATCTTTTCGGGCAAAACAAAATTTACCATACTTTATGTGGGTGAGGGTGATATGAATAAGATTTATTCTATCGAATACTCTCTTCCCTTTAATCACCAGGCTGATATGCCGGGTGCTGATGAAAACACCGTCCCCAGGAGCTTATGCAATGTCTCAGACACAAGCTTTGATGTCAGAAATTCAAGAAAACTTTCAGTAGGTGCCACTCTTGACCTTTGTGTTGATGCGTATAGAGG
Source organism: Oscillospiraceae bacterium (assembly GCA_015068985.1). Classification (GTDB taxonomy): domain Bacteria; phylum Bacillota; class Clostridia; order UMGS1810; family UMGS1810; genus RGIG1828. Next base: position 13,924 of record SVJL01000007.1, on the reverse strand, counting down.
GTCGGATATAGATGCCATAAGCGGTACCGGCGAAAACTCTGACATTCCGTCAAAATCGAAAGAATACAATTTTGACATTCTCGTAGCTTCAGAAAATTTTGAAATTAATTTGTCCGACAGCCTTACTCTTCCGGTGACAGAAGACAATTGCGAAATTTTTGACATCGACATTCGTCCCGATGTCTCCGATATAAAAACCGTCAATAATAAAGCTATAGTAAAAGGCAACGCCAACATTTCCGTTTTTTATTCGTCCGACGGTGAAATTTCTACATATGAAACAGAATCAGCCTTTACAGAAATAGTTGATATCAATGCAATGCAGGCACAGCAGTCTGTCATTTCAAGTTTTGAGGTTGCAGATTCCTCCTGCAGTACTGTGCCATCAGATTCAGGGGTAAGACTGGATGTAGATTTCAAACTGAAAGGTAACCTTTCTGCCTATGAAAACAAAGACTTTATTTTCGCTTCCGATATTTACAGCCCAGACTATAGCTATAATGTGAAAAGCCGAAAGGTACATCTTCTTCACATAGAAAAATGCAATCCTTTTGAAACAACAGTTAAAGATACCATATCACTTTCAAATTCAGATGCACAGATTTCTAAAATACATTATATGGATGCTATGGTTTCATGTTTGTCGGTAAATAAAGATGAAACCTGTATCAATCTTAAAGGTAATGTTGAAAATGTCGTTATCTATACCGATGAGGAGAATTGCCTTAACCGCAAAAAACATACCACTCCGTTTGAAATGCAGATTCCCTGTCTGTCAAAAGATTTAAACTCTTCAATCGATGCATTTGTAAGCTTAGTAAGCCATAGCTTTGCTCTTGCATCTTCAAGGGAAATACAAACCCGTGTTGTTGTAAAAGCAAATGCAAAACTGACCCTTATGGAAGAAGTAAATATCATTACTGATTTCAGTGTGGATCAGACCACTCCGATTCGGAAAAACTCTCAGGCAGGTATAGTTGTTTTTTATCCGACAAAGGGTACCGATATTTGGGCTGTGGCAAAAAAATATAACACCACATGCGAGGAAATAATAAAAATCAATTCGCTCGACCCTTCCTGTTCTACCTTGGGTGATAAGCCTGTTTTAATTCCGAAAAGACAAAAAAGCTGATTGATTAAACTCTGTATATGAACACATTTTTTGACGGTTTAAACAGCTTTTGTGCCTGTCTTGGCGATGCTGTATGGTCAGTGCCGATGATAGCTCTTCTTTTAGGCGTTGGTATACTTATGACAATCGGCACAAAGTTTTTTCAAATTTCTCATCTCTTTCATTGGCTGAAATCCTCCATAGGCACTATTTTTTCTAAAAGTGTGCCATCCTCACAAAAAGAAGGACTTTCACGCTTTCAGGCTCTGTGTACTGCCCTTGCGTCAACCATAGGCACAGGCAATATAACAGGCACAGCCACCGCTATTGCTATGGGTGGTCCGGGTGCTGTTTTCTGGATGTGGGTGTCGGCGTTTTTTGGCATGATGACGGCGTATTCTGAAAATGTGCTCGGTATATATTATCGATGCAAAATTACAGACGGCAAGTTCGATGGCGGACCTATGTATTACATTCGCGAAAGTTTTCCTAAGAGCAGATTTTTTAAATGGTTTTCAAATGCACTTGCAGTTTTATTCTGCATCTGTTGCATTCTTGTGTCTTTTGGTATGGGCAATATGGCTCAGGCCAATTCCATATCGATGGCTTTTGAATCAACTTTCGGCTTTTCGTCACTGAAAATCGGCACAACAATTGCCATCGGGGTAATCATTATCATTATAGGTGGCACAAACAGGATAGGCCGTACAACAGAAAAACTTGTTCCACCCATGGCAATATTTTATATGTTTTGCTCTCTTTGGATAATTTTTTCTAACCATGAACAGATTACTCATGTGCTTAAAATCATATTTTCTTCGGCTTTTTCTCTTGATTCTGTTGCTGGAGCAGGGGGAGGCGTTTTAGTAAAACGCGCTGTTTCTGTCGGATTCAGGCGTGGTCTTTGCTCCCACGAGGCAGGTCTTGGTTCGGCAGTTTTTGCTCATTCTTCATCGGGTACAAAAGAGCCTTGTGTTCAGGGTATGGTAGGTATATTTGTTGTGTTTTTCGATACCATGATAATTTGCACCCTCACTGCTTTCGTGCTTTTGTCGACAGTTTGTCCTGCTGTATCATTGGAAAAAGCTTTGAACGGCATAACTAAAGATGCGATAATTGTGAACATAAGTAATGATAAAAAAGCTCAGGAATTATATCTTGTAGATTCATCGCTTTCCGCACAGTATGTCGCATCCCGCGCTTGTGATGATCAAGCTGAACGGTACACGGTTTCTCCTGAGTCAGGTATTCCTTTTGATGTATATATAAAAAAGGAAAACCTTTCACCCACCCGCAATACTCACACCAATGTAATGACAGTAAGGGGTATTTCACTTGATGCCGATGGCAAAGAAACAAAAGATAAAAATGCCCCCATAAACGCCGTAAAGCTTGAAAAGATAGAGGGAGCTTCGCTTGTTTCACTTGCTTTTACACAAAAATTCGGACCTTTTGCAGTAAGGATTTTAGCCGTTGCCATTTTTCTTTTTGCATTTTCGAGCATAGTCGGGTGGTCGTTTTACGGACTTAAAGCATGGCAATATCTATTCAAAGGCTCGTCGGGATTTGTTTATAAAACCATATTTTCACTTTGCACCTTTCTGGGTGCCAATGTAAAACTTGACCTTGTATGGAATCTTTCCGATATTTTTAATGGTTTTATGGCAGTCCCGAATCTTTTGGCGCTGGTTCTTTTGTGTCCGACTGTTTTTAAGATAACAGAAAACTATGTAAATCGCAAAATCAAAGCTAAACCGCTTAAACCGATATTGTCAGTATATGAAGAAAAAATAAAGCTGTAGAAAGCATTTTGCTTCTATGGCTTTTTCTTATTGACTTTGATCTCCAAATGATATATGTTATAAGTATAGATTTTTTAACTGCAAAAAATTATTATAACATAAAAAGCGGAGGTCATTATGGATTTTGGTGGTTTTCAAAAATTAACTGTGCTTGATTATCCTTCACATGTTGCTTGCATTGTCTTTACAAAGGGTTGTAATTTCCGTTGCCCTTTCTGTCATAATTCGTTTTTGGTAGAAAACTGTGCCGAACAAATTACTGAAGATGAGATTTTAGACTATCTCAAAAAGCGAAAGGGTGTTTTAGACGGTGTGTCCGTCACCGGCGGAGAACCGCTGATGCATCAGGGAATAGGGGAGTTTTTAAAAAAAGTCAAAGAGCTTGGTTACGATGTAAAGGTCGACACCAACGGCACTTTCCCGGAACGGCTTAAAGAACTTGTAAACGCATCGCTTGTCGACTATGTTGCCATGGATATAAAAAACACACCTGAAAAATATGACATCACCGCAGGTGCAAAGACAAATCTTGATAAAGTTCAGGAAAGCATAGATTTTCTTCTTTCATCAGATGTTGACTATGAATTCCGTACCACTGTCACAAACGAACTTCACACACCACAAGATATAGTGTCGATTTCAAAATGGATTTCAGGAGCAAAAAGGTATTTCGTACAAAATTTCGTGGATTCGGGTAACATTTTGGCTGGTGGTATGACACCCGTAAGCCCTGAAACCCTAGAAGAAATGGCACTTGGTGCTCGCGACAATGTGAAATTTGTTAAGATTAGATAAAATTCAATATATTGTGTTTTTTAACTTGACAAGCCACAATATATATGGTACAATGTGATTAATTCACTGCAAGGAGGTTGTCGTATGTACAACGTAATAAAAAGAGACGGAAAGATTGTAGACTTTGACCTTTCCAAAATAAGCACTGCTATATATCAGGCTTTTGATGCTTGTCAAAAACAATACAACAAGGATATCATTGACTTTTTGGCTCTTAAGGTTACTGCCGAATTTGAACCAAAAATTGAAAATGATCATATCGAAGTAGAACACATTCAGGACAGTGTCGAAACTGTACTTATCAAGGCAGGCTATGATGATGTTGCCAAAGCATACATCATTTACCGTCGCCAGAGAGAAAAAATCCGTAATATCAACGCCACTATGGTTGACTATAAAGCAATTGTGGACAACTATCTCCGCATAAACGACTGGCGTGTTAAAGAGAATTCCACCGTTACTTATTCTGTAGGCGGTCTCATTCTCAGTAACTCGGGTGCCATCACTGCAAACTACTGGCTCTCCGAGATTTATGACGAAGAAATCGGCAATGCCCACAGAAATGCCGATATTCACATTCATGACCTTTCCATGCTCACAGGCTACTGTGCAGGCTGGTCATTAAAACAGCTTATTCAGGAAGGTCTTGGCGGTGTTCCCGGCAAGATTACCTCTTCCCCCGCAAGCCATCTTGCCACACTCTGTAACCAGATGGTTAACTTCCTTGGCATCATGCAGAATGAATGGGCAGGCGCTCAGGCATTCTCTTCATTCGATACCTACCTTGCACCTTTCGTTAAGGTGGACAACCTTTCCTACGATCAGGTTAAAAAATGCATCGAATCCTTCATCTACGGCGTAAACACACCAAGCAGATGGGGCACACAGGCTCCATTTTCCAACATCACTCTCGACTGGGTGGTTCCAAATGACCTTGCAGAACTCAACTGTATCGTTGGCGGCAAGGAAGTTGACTTCAAATATAAAGACTGTCAGAAGGAAATGGATCTTATCAATAAAGCCTTCATCGAAATTATGATCGATGGCGATGCCAACGGCAGAGGCTTCCAGTATCCTATCCCCACATATTCCATCACTCGTGATTTCGACTGGTCCGACACAGAAAACAACCGTCTTCTCTTCGAGATGACCTCCAAATACGGTACACCTTATTTCTCCAACTATATCAACAGTGATATGGAACCAAGCGATGTAAGAAGTATGTGTTGCCGTCTCCGTCTCGACCTTCGTGAACTCCGTAAAAAATCAGGCGGTTTCTTCGGTAGCGGTGAGTCCACAGGCTCTGTTGGTGTTGTTACCATCAATATGCCCCGTATCGCTTTCCTTTCCGAAAACGAAGAGGAATTCTACAAACGCCTTGACCATATGATGGACATTTCTGCCCGTTCCTTAAAGGTTAAGAGAACAGTTATCTCCAAGCTCTTAGAGTCAGGTCTTTACCCTTACACAAAACGCTATCTCGGCACCTTCGACAACCACTTCTCCACAATCGGTCTTGTTGGTATGAACGAAGCTTGTCTCAATGCTAAATGGCTTGGCGAAGACCTTACAAACGAAAAAGCTCAGGAATTCACCAAAGAAGTGCTCAATCATATGCGTGAAAGACTTTCCGACTATCAGGTTGAATATGGCGATCTCTATAACCTCGAAGCTACACCTGCCGAATCCACTGCATATCGTCTTGCCCGTCACGACCTTAAGCACTATCCACGCATCATCACTGCAGGTGAAAAAGATACTCCTTACTACACCAACAGTTCACATCTTCCCGTTGGCTACACAGAAGATGTATTCACAGCTCTCGACATTCAGGATGGTCTCCAGACTCTCTACACATCAGGCACAGTATTCCATGCATTCCTCGGTGAAAAGCTTCCCGACTGGAAAGCTGCTGCAAACTTGGTGCGCAAAATTGCAGAAAACTACTCTTTGCCATACTATTCAATTTCTCCCACATATTCCGTATGTAAAAACCACGGCTACATCGCAGGCGAAGCCTTCACTTGCCCCGAATGCGGTGAAACAACAGAGGTTTACAGCCGTATCACAGGTTACTATCGTCCCGTTCAGAACTGGAACGATGGTAAATCTCAGGAATATTCCGAAAGAAAAGTATACGACATTTCCAAATCCCATCTCGACAAATCCGAAAAGGCAGCTGCTCCTGAAGTGAAAACTCAGGAAAAAGTCGATGCTTCCGATGGCATTTTCCTCTTCACCACAGCAACCTGCCCCAACTGTAAGATTGCATGCTCCATTCTCGACAAAGAGGGTGTAGTATATGAGAAGATTCTGGCAAATGAAAACAAAGAGCTTGCAGAACAATTTGAAATCCGTCAGGCTCCCACACTCGTTTGCATAGAAAACGGAGTAGTTTCCAAATATGCAGGCGTATCCAACATCAAAAAGTATCTGAAAGTGTGATAGTGTGAATTTATACGACATCATAATCATAGGCGGCGGCCCTGCGGGGCTGACCGCCGCTATATATGCTCTTCGTGCCAATAAAAAGGTTCTTGTTTTGGAAAAAGGTACCTTTGGCGGACAGATAACCTCGTCTCCAAAGGTTGAAAACATACCGGGTTTTGTCAGTGTAACAGGCAATGAATTTGCAGAAAAACTCATCGAGCAGGCTATGAATCTTGGTGCCGATGTCGAATGCTGCGAAGCACTCAGCATCGAAGACGGTGATATAAAAACCGTAAAGACCGACGAAGGTGATTTTTCTGCCAAGGCAATTATTATTGCCACAGGCACAAAGCACAGACTTCTCGGCATAGATGGAGAAGAAGATTTCATCGGCAATGGTATATCTTTTTGTGCAGTGTGCGACGGAGCTTTTTACGAAGGCAAAACGGTTGCAGTAATAGGCGGAGGCAACTCTGCACTACAGGAAGCAATTCTTTTGTCTGACACCTGCAAAAAGGTATATGTAGTTCAGAATCTCGACCACCTTACAGGTGAGAAAAAACTTGCCGATCAGCTTTACTCAAAAGACAATGTTGAAATTATAACAAATGCCACCGTGAAAAGTCTGATTGCAGACTCTGAACTCAAAGGCATAACCATTACCAATCAGACAAATGGTGAAGATACATCCATCGATGTAGACGGCGTTTTCGTTGCTATAGGTCTCATCCCTCAGAATGAGCCTTTTGCATCATGTGTCAATCTCAACGACTGGGGTTATGTTGACTCCGACGAAACTTGCAAAACAAATCTGGACGGTATATTTGTCGCAGGCGATTGCCGTTCCAAACGCATCCGTCAGGTTGCCACAGCAGCATCCGATGGTGCTATAGCAGCTCTTGCTGCCTGCGACTACATTAACTAACAAAATTAAAACAGGTCAAACAGAGAGTTTGTCCTGCTTTTTATACCATCAGGAAAGTATGTGAAAAAATGGAATTCAATGCAAAATTCTTCAGTGAACTAACCACTCATGAGTTATACGAAATCATAAAATCCCGTCTCGAAATCTTTACCGTAGAGCAGAAGGTAGCCTATCAGGATCTTGACGATATCGACTACGATGCTCTTCATTGTTTCTTTTGTGAAGGTGAAAAAATTCTTGCCTATCTGAGAGCCTTCCGCATCGACGACGACACCATAAAGCTTGGCAGAGTACTCACACTTTCTCATGGTGATGGACTTGGCAGAAAGCTCATGGAAAAATCCATCGATGCAGTAAAAGATGCTTTCGATTTCAAAACTATTCACATAAGTGCTCAAAAGTATGCCATAGGCTTTTATGAAAAGTTTGGCTTTGTTGTTACAACAGATGTATATCTGGAAGACAGTATAGAGCATGTCGGCATGGATTTTTCCCTGTGATACAGATAGCTTTTCCATATATGTTATCTTGACACCGGGATTGCTTTTATTGTACAATTAATTAACTTTATAATTATATTTAACCATAATATGTAAGGGGCTAAACCTATATGACAAAAATTGAAACTAAATATCAGTTCAGAGAAAGACTTCTCAAAGTTCATGAGCCGGACATTCGAAATGTTTCCCGCAAAGCAAATGATAACGAATTTGAACTTAAAGATATTGTTCATATCAAAATTCCGCAAGACGCCGGAGTGGTTTTGACGACCGCTGGCGAAGATTTCGCAGATTATCTTAAAACCTCAATGAAAATAGGAGCAGGCATCACATTTGGCGATGATGCAGAAATCTGTATCGACTTAGCTGAAAACTGCGGTGTTCAATTGGATGAATATGCCACATATAAAGGCTTTATGATAAACACCGACAAAGACGGCATCAAAATCGTCGCCTTCGATGAACGCGGTGCAGCACAAGCTCTCTATTACATAGAAGATCTCATGACATTTGCCAAAGCTCCCGTCATGGAATACGGCATTATAAAGAAAAAACCGGTTTTTTCACCACAGATGGTTCACTCAGGCTATGGCCTTGATGAGTATCCCGACGAATATCTTGCCCGCGTTGCTCACGAAGGCAGAGATGCGATTTTGGTTTTCACAAAAGATATTAATCAAACTTCCTTTGGTTATTTAAATTTTAATGATCTCATACAGCGTGCCGCAAAATACGGTCTCGATGTGTATGCCTACAGTAAGCTTTTGAGTGAGAAAAGCCCCGAAGATCCCGAAGCCGAAGCCTATTACGAAAACACCTACGGCAGACTTTTCAGAGAATGCCCCGGCCTTAAAGGTGTCACTTTGGTTGGCGAATCGGTTGAATTTCCAAGTAAAGATCCTCATGTTTCAAAAGGCAGATATTTTGAAACAACCGTCGATGGCATTCCCACAGGCAAATTAAGTTCGGGTTGGTATCCTTGCTATGACTATCCCATCTGGCTTAATTTCATCAAAAAAATCATCAGAAAATATCGCCCCGATGCCGACATCGTTTTCTGGACCTACAACTGGGGCAGTCAGCCTGAAGACATAAGAGTAAAACTCATCGAAAGTCTTCCGGATGACATAAGCGTTCAGGCAACCTTTGAGCAGGCCGAACACATCCCATATGCAAATGGTGCAAAAGGCAGATGCTGTGATTACACACTTTCCTTTGAAGGTCCCGGTAAATATTTCAAGAGCGAAGCTGTTGCGGCCAAAAAGAACGGCATACCGCTTTATTCTATGACAAACTCAGGCGGTCTCACATGGGATTTTGGCGTAGTTCCATATCTCCCCATGCCTTATCAGTGGATGAAGCGTTATGAAAATATGCTCAAGGCCCATGATGAATGGGGTCTTTCCGGCATTATGGAATGTCACCATTATGGCTTCACCCCATCATTTATCAGTAAGTTTGGTAAGCACGCATTCTTAGAACCAAGAGAACCTATGGAGGTCATTCTCAAAAAAGTGCTTGTTTCCGAATTTGGCGAAACAAACTATGACAAAGTCAACGAAGCTTTAAAATGCTACAGCGAAGCTATAAGATATTATATTCCAAGCGATTCCGATCAGTATGGTGCATTCAGAGTAGGTCCATCATATCCTTTCAATATGTCAGTGGGCAAAGCTTTGCCACAGCCTCTCGGTTGTATGATACCCGCTGATCCTGATGCGTATTTTGGCAATCGAATTATTGAGATGACCTATAGAAATGTATGCGACCACCGAATTTCGCCTGTAGGTTTAAGAATTGGTGAAGAAATCAAATCTCTCGAAAAAATGCTCGGACTTATGGAAAAGGGTACAGCCTTGCTTTCTGACCTTCCTGATGCAAATGCAAAGACCGATGAACTTAAAAACCTGGGTCACTTTATGACCAACTGCGTAAAAACGGGCATTAATGCAAAAAAATGGTTTATGCTCATTTGTCAGATGAATGTTACAACTACAAAAGAAGCTATGTCTGAAGTTTATGACAATATGGAAGCTCTTCTGGAAGAAGAACTTGTAAATGTAAATGACACAATTCCTCTTGTAGAAAAGGATTCCCGTCTTGGTTGGGAACCGTCAATGCTTTACATGACCGACAAATGGCATCTCGAATGGAAAATCCGTCAGGTAAGATATGTAATCGACACAGAAATCGGTAAATACAGAAAAGCTTTGGAACTCTGATTGGAGGAGCTGTAATGAAAGCTATAACAAATGCACGCGTTGTAACAACAGATGGAATCATCTGGGACGGCGTGATTCTCATAGAAAATGATAGAATTGCCGCTGTAGGTAAAAAGTCAGAGATTGAAATCCCTTCCGATGCCGAAATAATTGATGCATGTGGTACCTATGTAGGTCCGGGTTTTGTCGACATCCACGTCCACGGAGGTGGGGGTTTCCATTTTGAAGAAAATCCTGTCATAGCAGCAGAGCATTTTCTGAATCATGGCGAAACAACCGTTCTTGCAACATTGTCACCACGCCTGAATTTTGAAGCATTACTCGATGGCATAAAGACCATTAAGAAAAACATGGCAGTGACTAAAAACATCCGTGGCATATATATGGAAGGCCCCTATATTAATCCTGACTATGGTGCCAACAGCCATATCAATCCATGGCGTCATCCTATAAAATCCGATGAATACAAGCCGTTGGTTGAAGAAGCGGGAGAAATTGTTAAAGTGTGGGCAGTCGCACCCGAAAGAGAAGGACTTGTTGAATTTATGAAATATGCCCGCAAGGTTAATCCAAATGTAAAATTTGCACTTGGTCACAGTGAGGCATCAATTGAAGAAATTCAGTCACTCGGAATCTACACACCCACCATAATGACCCATGTAACCAATGCCACCGGCCCAAATAGCTGGAGAGGTGTGAGAAAATGCGGTCCCGATGAATATGCACTCTACACTTCCGATATGTATTGCGAAATGATTTGTGATTCATGTGCTATTCACGTTGCACCCTTTATGCAGAGATTTGTTCTGAAAAATAAAGGTCTTGACAAAATAATGTTGATAACTGATAGCACAGCCCATAAAAATCCTTCGCCCGAAAAATATTCTCACATAACCGATCTCAACTTTGACCCAAAGGGTGGACTTTCAGGCAGTAAACTCACTATGGATATGGCGTGTCGTAATATTATGACTCACACCAACTGCGGCATTGCTCAGGCATTCTTGATGGCATCCACAAACCCTTCAAAAGCAATTGGTATGGATGATGAAATTGGTTCAATAGAGGCAGGTAAACGTGCCGATTTTGTTTTCACAGATGATATGTTCAACGTCAAAAAGGTAATCCTTGGCGGAGAACTTGTAAATGTAAATGACACCAATTCCTCTTGTAGAAAAGGATTCTCGTCTTGGTTGGGAACCGTCAATGCTTTATATGACCGATAAATGACATCTCGAATGGAAAATCCGTCAGGTAAGATATGTAATAGATAGTGAAATTGCAAGATACAAAAAGGCACTCGAACTCTAATCGGAGGGAAATATAATGAAAGCTATAACAAATGCACGTGTTGTAACCGTTGATGGTATAATCTGGGACGGAGTAATACTTTTAGAAAACGGCAGAATTGAAGCCGTAGGCAAAAAAGATAATGTTTCTATTCCTTTAGGTGCAGAAATAATCGATGCTGATGGTGCATATGTTGGTCCCGGGTTTGTAGACATTCACGTTCACGGCGGTGACAAATATCACACCGCTGAAAATCCTATTGAAGCTGCAGCTCATTTTTTGAAACACGGCGAAACAACAATTCTTGCCACACCATCATATAACTATAATTTTCAAGACTTTTTGAAAGCCATAAAAACAGTTAAAGAAAATATGTCAAAGGCTCCAAACATCCGCGGTATGTATATGGAAGGTCCCTATACAAACTGTAACTACGGTTCACATAGCGATGTTAACCCCTGGCGTCATCCTATTGACCCAACCGAATACAAAGCTTTGGTTGATGAAGCGGGTGAATTTGCAACTGTGTGGACTGTGGCACCCGAAAGGGAAGGCATACTTGATTTTATGAAGTATGCACGAAAAGTTAATCCCAAAGTAAAATTCGCCCTTGGTCATTCAGAAGCAACCATTGAGCAGATACGTGCTCTTGGAAGCTACATTCCCACTTTGATGACACATGTAACAAACGCCACAGGTCCTAACAAATGGAGCGGTGTAAGACAATGCGGCCCTGATGAATATGCACTTTCGAGTTCCGATATTTATTGCGAAATGATATGTGACTCCTGTGCAATTCATGTTGCCCCATTTATGCAAAGATTTGTTCTCAAAAATAAAGGTCTTGACAAAACCGTTCTGATAACAGATAGTACAAGTCTTGAAAATCCGTCACCCGAAAAATATGCTCACATAAACGATCTCAACTTCGACCACAATGGCGGACTGTCGGGAAGCAAGCTCACTATGGATATGGCGTGTCGTAATATTATGACTCACACCAACTGTGGCATAGCTCAGGCATTCTTGATGGCGTCTGCAAACCCTTCAAAAGCAATCGGTATGTATGATGAAATTGGTTCAATAGAGGCAGGTAAACGAGCTGATTTTGTTTTTGTAGATGATATGTTCAACGTGAAAAAGGTAATCCTTGGCGGAGAACTTGTATAAAAGAAAAATGCAAACGGAGGAATCGGTTTGTCTTACAAATTTATTTTAACCGCTGTTTCAAGCGTGGGTGATGCCCATCAGAAATCAGATGAATTCTATTTTGCCGACGGGCTCACCTCTGTCATAAAGAATGCTTGCAACAGCGTAAGAACCCGCAACATATGCAAAGGCAGAAAGCATATCTTCTCTGTCATTTCCTGTCGCGAGCATTTCAGCATGCTTTGTGACTATCTTTACCATGCGCTTATGAAGCGCAACAATGATAAGGTCCGCATAAAGGTTCAATATGCCCTGAGAGCCATAACAGACGAAATTTATGCTATGACAGGCAAAGAAGATGACTCTCGTATGTCTATGCTCTATATAGACGGTTCAAATATATACGCCTCAGGCTTTGGTGACACTCACATATATCACATATCCAAAAATTCTACCAAGGCAACAAAGGTTACATTTCAGCTTCCGACTCTTTCCGATGCAATCATATCAGACGGCGAAGATTCCGAAGCAGATGAGCGCTCGGTAAATACCTGGTCAAGATGTCTTGGTAAGCTCAATGCAAAGGATGAATATCTTATAGTAGGCTCATATCTTCAGTCTTTGTTGGGTGATGATGCGGTTTGTGATGTGCTTTCTGCTTCTCATATTAACTCGCCTTCTGTCCTTGCAGATAAAGCCCACATGGTTGATTCATCATGCACGGTGTCTGCACTTCATATTATGGTTAAAAAGACTTTTCCGGCGCTTTGGATTAGTCTCGGAGCATCACTTTTTGCCATAGCTCTGGCACTGTTTTTCCTTATTTAGAAAAGGGGAGATATTCCTTTGAAGAAATTTATATTTACTTTGATTTTCATAATTTGTCTTACATCTATGGCGTCATTGGCAGCTTTTGCTCATACCAAACCTGAAAATATAAGCATCAGTGATTTTTCGGGTGTTCTTTCCGATACAGTAAAAGATTATATAAAGTCAAAAAATGATATTCTTTTTGAAAAAACAGAGGCGAAAATCATCTTTGTGACCACAGAAAGCACAGAAGGCATGTCTGTAGATGACTATGCAAAGAAGCTGTATGACGACTGGGATATTGGCTATATTGGCAGAAAAAACAGCATCTTTGTTGTTATTGATACACATAAAGACGATTATAGCTTTGTTTGTGGCAAAAATATAAGATACGCATTTCCTGAAAGTGAGATATATAAATATTTTGTTGATTTTTTTGAACCTCACTACGATAATGGGAGTCATGACAGGGCAGTTATGTCACTTTACAATGCTTTTGGCCGTTGGTATGAGTCACACTATAACGATTTGTCTTTAGGTCTTGATGAAAATATCAGCTATTATATTTATGGTATGAAAGAAAAAGACACTGAAATCATAGAAAGTAAAATCTGGATATGGGTAGCACTTGTTGTATGTGTTGTTTTATTGATTGCAGGACTCAAAATGAAGCGTGACTACGAGCTCAGAATGAGAAAAAATGAAAGACGCAAACAAAAGAGAAAGCATCAACTTGATATTGACAAAATAACGAAATCGTGATACAATATTCTTCGGTTCGTTTCGGGATATAGCGCAGTTTGGTAGCGCGCTTCGTTCGGGACACGATACTAACCAATTCGCAAGTATCCAGCCGAACTCCCACAAACCTTTTAACACCGCCACTTTAC
>SVJL01000106.1 GCA_015068985.1 Oscillospiraceae bacterium | reverse complement strand
AAATAGCACTAAAGTGCAGCTAAATAAAATTTGCCTATTAGCTGTGCGAAGCACAATTTAGCTGCCGAGGGCAATTTAGCTGACCTATGGTCAATTTAGCTTGCCGCAAGGCAAATTTAGCTGATTATTGTTTATTGCTTTCAGCAATAAACAATAATTTATAACAGTTTGAGTTAAAATGTAAAAAAAGCGGTGTTCACCGAGTGAACACCGCTTTTGAATTTTTGGCTGTATTATCTTTTCAAAAGCACGTCATTTTCATACTTTTTAACGCCGTCGAGCCAATCAAGACCAACGCCCTTGTTTTCTTTGTCGCAGTAATAATCCCAAACAAGGCTGAATGGAGCAGCTCTGAATTCTTCTTTGTAGGCAAGACGAGCACTAACGTCGCCTGCATTTTCGATTTCTTTCATCTTATCGATGGGCTGAAGAAGTGCTGCAAGCATCGCTTTTCTGGTGTTTCTGATACCAATTGTCCAAGCGGCAATACGGTTGATGGAGGCATCGAAAAAGTCGGTTGCAACATATGTGTTGCCGAGCTTATCCATACGTGCGAGCTCTTCAAAAATTGCTTTTGTTTCATCATCAAAACCAACAACGTGGTCACTATCCCATCTGATGCCGCGGGTAACGTGGAGAAGGACAGAATCGGAGAACGCAAAGATGCCCGAAAGCTTGCCCGAAACTGTTTCGGTGGGGTGGTAGTGGCCGTTGTCGAGAGTCATTATGATATGGTCTTTGCCTGCTTTCATAACATAACCCATGCAAAATTCGTGAGAACCAACAGTGTAGCTTTCGGCACCAATGCCAAAAACCTTTGATTCAATACCGTCAATAACGTCGGTCACGTCTTTTGTTGCTTCAAAAATTTCGTCATAGGATTTTTTGAGGCGGAGACGGGGAGCGAGTGCATCAACGGGAGTTTCTTTGTCACCGTCGGGAGTCCAGTGGTTAATAACGCAGGGCATACCTGTTTTTTCAGCAAAATACTGACCAATTCTTCGGCAGGCTATTCCATGGCGAACCCAGAAGCTTCTGATGTTTTCGTCAGCACAAGAAAGTGTGCCTTTGTCGGTGCTGAGTGGGTGAGCAAAATAGGTGGGGTTAAAGTCGAGTCCCATGCCGTTTTCAACAGCAAAATCAACCCATTTGTCGTAGTGCTCGGGTTTTATGGAATCACGCTCAACGTATTCATCGGCTTCAATGTAGTTAGCGTGAATGTTGAGCTTAATTTTTCCGGGAATATATTTGAGCGCTTCTTTAATGTCGGCTCTGAGCTGGTCGCCATTCTGAGCTTTGCCGGGGTAGTTACCTGTGGTCTGAATACCGCCGGTGAGAGATTTGTCTTCTTTAATCTCTGTGCCGCCAACATCATCACCCTGCCAGCAGTGCATAGAAATCGGAGTGTTGTTGACGGTCTCTATGGCTTTGTCAACATCTATTCCGTATCGGGCATAATATTCCTTTGCAATTTCATAGCCTTTTTTTACATCATACATTTAAAAATCCTCCTTAAAGATTTTGGTCAATTTCTTTTATTTTAGAAGTAAAAAGACGAGTGTACATAACAGAAACAATAATTAAAATTGCGTCACAGCAATATATCAGAGTTGATATAAATGCCGGACTGATTTCTTTTCCGAACAGAGGGGCAATAAGCAAGAATACCATCGTAAGGTCAACAAATGCGGTGCATATTTTTCCATACCATTTTGCACCAAAGATTTTGCCGCCTTTTCCAATCAGAACAAGACCCATAATGCCCATGCTGATTTCTTTAATAAAAAGTATGATTGCAACAGAACGCATAAGCGGATATTCAATCATAAGGCAAAGAGCAACGGCAAACTGATAGAGCTTGTCGGCTATGGGGTCAATTGTTTTGCCAAGGTCTGTAACGCAGTTGAATTTGCGTGCTATCTTACCATCGAAAAAGTCGGTGAGAAAGGCTATTGCCATCACAGAAAAAGCCCACACATACTCTGCCAGACGGTTTGCGTTGAGATACAAAATCACAAAGACCGGAATAAGCAAAATTCTTATGTAGACCAAAATATTTGGAGCTGTGAACAGCTCATTTTTTAGTGTTGTGGTGGGTTTTTCGGTCATAGATAGCTTTCACCTTTCAATAATAAAACCTATAAAAAGTATTATACAATGCACAAGAGATTTTGTCAATATATGTAAAGTGTTATTTCCTTGCCACGCCGGAGTCGATGGCGGCTTTTGCAACAGCCGAAGCAACCGCTTTTCCGATTCTTTCGTCAAATGCAGGCGGAATAATATATTCGCGGCAAAGTTCTGTATCCGACACTAAAGAAGCAATTGCATAGGTTGCCGCGAGCTGCATTTCGTCGTTTATGTCGGATGCTCTGACGTCGAGCGCACCTCTAAAAATTCCGGGGAAAGCCAGAACGTTATTGATCTGATTTGGGAAGTCCGACCTTCCTGTGCCCACAATATAGGCTCCTGCTTCAAGGGCTTCTTCGGGGAAAATTTCGGGCGTTGGGTTTGCCATGGGGAACACAATTGCTTTATCTGCCATTGATGCAACCATCTCTTTGCTAACAACTCCCGGAGCTGAAACTCCAATAAACACATCGGCACCTTTCATTGCATCGGCAAGTGTGCCTTGCAGCTTGCCTCTATTGGTAATTTTGCTCATTGCTTCGTGAGCAGGACTGAGGTCGGGCATACCCTCGCATATGATTCCAAAGCGGTCGCAAAGAACAATTTCGCCAACACCAAGCTTTAAAAGATGCTGTGCAATGGCAATGCCGGCACTTCCGGCACCGTTTATGACACATCTTACATTTTCAATTTTTTTGCCTGCGCATCTCAGGGCATTTACCATTGCAGCAGATGCTACTATGGCTGTGCCGTGCTGATCGTCGTGAAAAACAGGAATATCGCAAATTTCTTTGAGTTTTTTTTCAATTTCAAAGCATCTTGGTGCGGCAATATCCTCAAGGTTTATGCCTCCAAAACCGCCCGATATAAGATAAACAGTTCGCACAATTTCGTCAACGTCTTTTGAACGAATGCAGATGGGGAAGGCGTCAACGTCGGCAAACTCCTTGAACAAAACGCACTTGCCCTCCATAACAGGCATGCCTGCTTCGGGGCCAATGTCGCCAAGACCGAGAACAGCAGTTCCGTCGGTAACAACTGCCACAGTGTTCCAACGGCGTGTGAGCTCAAAAGATTTATTGTAGTCTTTGTTTATTTCAAGACAAGGCTGAGCAACGCCGGGTGTGTAGGCAAGGGAGAGGTCTTCTTTGTTCTGAACCTTAGCTCTTGCAACAACTTCCAGCTTTCCTTGCCATTGGTAGTGCTTTTCGAGTGATGCTTGTTTGATGTCCATATCTGATGCTCCTTAAATTATTATTATAATTATATTTTATAACTTATATCTCCCAAAGTCAACCGAAAAAACAAATGTTTTTGGGCAAAATACTTGTTTTTTCACACATTTTATGCTATTATAGCTGTAGAAACACACGAGATTTGAACTCCGTATGGTTTTAAAATAATAATCACCACTTATGGAAAAGGGATGAGCACTATGCTGCTTGCAATTGATATTGGTAACACCAACATTGTTCTTGGAGGATTTGAGGGCGATAACCTGACTTTTGTTGCCCGTATTGCAACCAATGCCGTTAAAACAGAAGACGAATATGCAACCAAAATAAGAAGTATTCTGGCTCTTCACGAGGTTGAAAAAACCTCCGTAAAAGGAGCTATTATTTCTTCGGTTGTTCCGCCTCTTAATTCGGTTATGAAAAAAGCCGTCAAAATTGTGTATGGCATAGAACCTCTTATGGTTGGTCCGGGCATAAAAACCGGCATCAACATAAAGTGTGACAACCCGTCAACCGTGGGTGCCGACCTTATTTGTGCCTGCGTTGCCGCTCATCATATTTATGGCAGTCCGTCACTGATTGTAGACATGGGCACTGCTACCAAAATGATGGTTATGGACTCGGGCGGTGCGTTTATCGGAGTGTCCATAATTCCCGGTGTCAACATTGGTCTTAAAGCTCTTGCCAGCGGCACGGCACAGCTTCCGCAAATAAGTCTGGAAGCACCGGCTTCGGTTATTGGTAAAAATACCATCGACTGTATGCGTTCGGGAGTTGTGTTTGGCAATGCCTGTATGATAGACGGAATGATTGACCGCTTCAACGAAGAAATGGGCGAAAACCTGAAAGTTATTGCCACAGGAGGTCTTGCACCAACAATTGTGTGCCATTGCAGGCACGAAATCACTCTTGATGACGACCTTCTTTTAAAAGGTCTTAAAATTCTTTACGAAAAAAATAAATAGTGTATATAATGCCTTAGCTTTTGTCAGGCTGTGGCTTTATATAAAAATTTTATATGCGTTGCATCCGGCAGATGAAAATATTGTGATTAAGAATTTGAATAGAACGATTACATACAAAATACCGCAACTAATCACTAATTTCTATGTGGAGCGACAGCAAGGAGGAATTTCTATGGTAAAAACACAAAACAGCAGAAGCAACCTACGCACAATGGTACTATGTGCCATAATGACAGCACTGGTTATAATTCTGCAGTTTATGGGAGCGTTCATTCACTTTGGACCGTTCTCAATCTCATTGGTTTTAGTACCGATTGTTATCGGAGCGGCAGAGTGCGGAGCATTTGCCGGAGCGTGGCTTGGATTTGTGTTTGGAGTTATTGTGCTTGCAAGCGGTGATGCTGCTGCATTTATGGCAATCAATGTTCTGGGAACAATAGCCACAGTGCTAATCAAGGGTACGTTATGCGGTTTGGCTGCAGCTCTTGCATACAAGTGGATTTCAGGTTTTAACCGCTATGTTGCAGTTGTTGTTGCGGCAATTGTGTGCCCTGTGGTCAACACAGGTGTATTTTTGCTTGGATGTGTGTTGTTTTTTATGGAAACAATTGCTTCCTGGGCAGGGGGTGCCAAGGTTTGGTACTATATGATTTTTGTGTTGGTCGGAGGCAATTTCCTGTTTGAGCTCGGTTCAAACATTTTGCTCAGTCCTGCAATTGTTCGACTCATTAATATTAGAAAAAAACAACAAAGTATATAAAGCGAATCAGGGACGCAGATTCAGCGTCCCTGATTGATTTTGTGGAGATGATTTTATGAAACGAAAGAAGATTTTATCCTTTGCTATGGCAGTGGCTATGAGCTTTGGCAGCATCACAGGTTTTTGCCATGCTTTAGAGCCTGAGATGTGTGAAGATTACGAATCTTCCGCCTATATTGTGGTGCTCGATGCTCCTGCTCTTTTGTCGCCCGACAGACCTGCGGTATATGGCGATGACAGCGAGAGCTATAAAGAAGCTTACCGCAGTGCACTTTTGGATTTGCAAAACGAAATCAAAATGCAGTTTTTGTCTCAAAAGCCAATGGTTATGAGCCTTGACGACGATTTTGTTTCATATTCATATACCGACGTTCTGAACGGCTTCACAATCAGTGCAACCAAAGAGGAAGCTCAGCAAATTGCCAAAATAGACGGCGTGGCATCGGTTGTTAAAAACGAGATGCTTTGTGCAGATTTCGGCAATCAGGCATATGGCACGGAAGAAGCGTCTACAACTGCATCAAACAATATTTCGGCACTCAATTCATCTGCTCTTATAGAAGCTCCCGACCTTCATCAAAAAGGACTTAATGGAGAGGGCAGAGCAATTGCTGTTATCGACACAACTATCGAACCCACCCACAGCTATTTTGCACTTTCGGACGGCGTGGCACAAAAATATACCTCTGACGACATTAGTCGTATTATCTCAGGCGGTAGTCTTAATGTTAAAAATGCTACCGGCGTGTATAGAAGCAGTAAAATTCCTTTTGCCTATAACTATGCTAACGGGTCTAATCTTAATCATTCAAACAAACACGGGATTCACGTTTCGGGCATAGCTGCAGGCAACTCATACACACGAGTTTCATCGGATGAAGGAAACGGAATAGTTACAGGCGTTGCCCCCGAAGCACAGATTCTTTTTATGGGCGTGTTTAACTCTGCCGGTACTGCATCTTATGAT
>SVJL01000105.1 GCA_015068985.1 Oscillospiraceae bacterium | reverse complement strand
CCCTTGGGGTATAAAGGGAGGGGGACCAAGCTTTGCTTGGTGGAGGGATTGTGAATGACTTTTTCAAAAAACAACCCCTCAGTCAGCTTCGCTGACAGCTCCCCTTACACAGGGGAGCCTTTACACCTCTAAACAATAATTTACCCTCTAAAAAATTTTTTAACAAATTTGCAAATAGGGGTAGATTTTTTCGGAATTTTGTTGCATAATATATATGTGGTAAAAGGCTCACTTTGATGAGGGAGCTGTCACAAAGTGTCTGAGGGAGAGAAAGACAATTAATAATTTATCTTACACTACCTTCAGATAATAATTCTATAAATATTGCAGAAAGGACTTGCAAATATGAAATACATAGTAATTCTTGCCGATGGAATGGCAGACTATCCCGTCGATGAGCTCGGCGGCAAAACACCAATGCAGGTGGCACATAAACCAAATATGGACGCTTTGGCAGCAATGTCGGAGGTTGGTCTTTCCTATAATGTGCCCGCAAATCTCTCACCCGGAAGTGACGTTGCAAACCTCTCGGCTATGGGCTATAACCCTCAGAGCTGCTACACAGGCCGCTCACCCCTTGAGGCTGTCAGTATGGGAATCGATATCAAACCCACCGATATGATTTTCAGATGCAATGTTGTGACCATAACAGAGGCGGAAGCAAATTATGAAGACAAAATTATTCTGGATCACAGTGCCGACGAAATCAGCACCGAAGAAGCAAGAGAGCTTATTCTGGCGGTGAACAAAGCCTTCGGAAATGAAACATTCAGCTTCTATCCCGGTGTAAGCTACCGCCATGCTCTGGTGTGGGACAAAGGCCCCGACGAATTTGACCTCACTCCCCCTCACGACATTCTCGAAAAGAGAATAGGGGACTATCTCCCCAAGGGCGAAAACGGCTCGGTGCTTTGCGAAATGATGAAAAAAAGCTATGAAATTTTAAACAATCACCCCATCAACCTTGAACGTGCAAAAAGAGGTCTCAAAAAAGCCAACACAATCTGGATATGGGGCGAGGGCAGAAAGCCTGCACTTGAAAAATTTGAAACCCTTCACGGCATAAACGGAAGCGTTATATCGGCAGTTGACCTCATAAAGGGCATCGGCATATGTGCAGGGCTTGAGTCTATAGATGTTGAGGGGGCAACAGGCAACATCCACACCAATTTTGATGGCAAAGCCAAGGCGTGCCTTGATGCACTCCGCTCGGGCAGCGATTATGTTTTTGTACATATGGAAGCGCCCGACGAATGCGGCCACCGCCACGAGGTTGAAAACAAGGTAAAATCTATCGAGATAATTGACGAGAAGGTTGTAGGATTCCTTATGGAAAATCTCGAAAAAGAGGGCATCGACTACCGTATGATGATTCTTCCCGATCATCCCACTCCTCTTTGCCTGAGAACCCACACAAGAGACGCTGTTCCTTATCTCATATATGACAGCACCTCAAAGAAAAACTCAGGACTTACAACATTCACCGAAGAAACCGCAAAATTTAGCGGTATAGTTGTGGAAGAAGGATATAAGCTTATGGATCGATTCATAATAAAATAATGAGGAGATCATAATATGAAATTTCAAAATAACATTCTGATGGCAGATGACGACAAAAACATCTGCGAGCTCATTCGTCTGTACCTCGAAAAAGAAGGTTACGGGGTGTGCTGTGTGTATGATGGCAAAGCCGCGGTTGATGCCGTGGCAACGGGAGATTTTTCTTTAGTTATTCTCGACATTATGATGCCTGTTTTAGACGGTATGGAGGCTCTTAAAGAAATCAGAAGAAATAGCAAAATTCCAATCATAATGCTTACAGCCAAAGGCGAAACAATCGACAAGGTTCTTGGCCTTGAGCTTGGTGCCGATGACTACATCGTAAAGCCCTTTGAGCCAAAAGAGCTTATTGCCCGCATAAAGGCAATACTCAGGCGTGTGTCTGACGAATCGGGCGGCGAACCTGACGGACTCAATTTTGAAAATTTATACATCAACAAATCAACCTACGAGATGAAAGTTAACGGAGAAGAGGTTGACACTCCGCCCAAGGAGCTTGAGCTCCTTTTCTACCTTTGCTCTCATCCCAATAAGGTCTACACCCGCGACCAGCTTCTGAATGAAGTGTGGGGCTACGATTACTACGGCGACTCACGCACAGTTGATGTTCACGTTAAGCGTCTCAGAGAAAAAATAGACGGCGTATCCGAAAGATGGTCGTTAAAGACTGTGTGGGGTGTCGGCTATAAGTTTGAGGTGAGGTAGAATGCGAAAAAGCGTTATAAAAAGCCTTATTTGGGGTTGCCTTGCAGTTATGCTTGTTTCATTTTTGATTGTGACCATAGTTTTTTTCTATGGCGTTAAAAACAGCTATAAGGTTGAATCCTTCAACAATATGCGTGATTGCGTAACCCACGTCAAGCCCATAGCAAAGCTGTCGCTCGACTACTCAACAAGCAAAATGATGCAGCTCTTCGACATATCTATGCGTCAGTTTTCCAATATGACAAAATATGACCTTATTGTTGCAACACCAACCGGTGACGTGGTGTGGTCAAGCTCGGAGCTAAAACCGTCTCAGGTTAAGCCGCATCTCGAAAAAGCGCTCAAATTTCTTCCGCCAAAGGGTGCATACAAAACAACAGGGCTTTTAGACGATGTGTACCTTGGTCCAACCCTGACAGTGGGTGAATATGTGCACAGTGATTACGGCGACAAGTCGTGGGCGATATTTTGCTCAACCCGTCCTGCCGACACCATACAGTATTTTATCGACATTATGATGGATATAATGCTTATGGAGCTTGCGGCACTGCTTCTGATGACGGTTTTTCTGTATTTTTTCTCCAAAAACATAACCACTCCGCTGAAAAAAATAAACGAAGCCTTAAAGGCGTTTTCAAAAGGAGATTTTTCCCGTCGTGTTGATATAACGTCCTTCAACGAGCTTGGTCAGGTTGCGTCAAATGTTAACACAATGGCAGACAGCATAGAGAGCTTTGAAAGTATGCGAAAGGCTTTTGTATCAGACGTTTCTCACGAGCTCCGCACTCCGATGACGTCGATTTCGGGCTTTGTGGAGGGAATATTAGATGGCACAATTCCGCCGGAAGAAGAGAAAAAATATCTTGAAATTGTTCTTTCCGAAACCAAAAGGCTCTCACGTCTTGTCAACGACCTGCTCACCGCATCCCGATTCGACAACGACAGGCAGGAGCTGCAAAAAACAAGCTTCGACCTTTTTGAGCTGGCAAAAATTGTGCTCATAAAGTTTGAAAAAGAAATCACCGAAAAAAATATTAACGTTACCATCGAGTCCGACGATGAACGTCACGTTGTTTTTGCCGACAGCGATGCAATCACTCAGGTTCTCATAAACCTTATTCACAATGCCGTTAAGTTCACAAATGCCGGTGGATATATAAAAATTAAGCTCCGTGACGAAAACAACAAGTGTTATTTTACTGTTGAAAACAGCGGCGACGGAATTGAAAAAGAAAAGCTCAAAATGATTTGGGAAAGGTTCTATAAGACCGATGATTCCCGAAGTACCGATAAAAGCGGCGTTGGCCTCGGGCTCTACATTGTGAAGAGAATAATTGATTCTCACGATGAGAGCATATATGTATCAAGTGACGTTGGCAAAGCAACTTGTTTCACATTCACTCTTTCATTACTATAAGTTTTACATTCTGTTCATACTTTATTAAAATATTTGTATTATACTGAATTTGTAAAATAAAGCAGTTAAAAGATAATAATGCGAAATGATGTAAATTATTGTTTATTGGTGAGAAGAAATCAGGCTGAAGCGTTGCCTCCCTTGTGTAAAGGGAGGGGGACCAAGCTTTGCTTGGTGGAGGGATTGTGAATGGCTTTTTCAAAAAACAACCCCTCAGTCAGCTTCGCTGACAGCTCCCCTTACACAGGGGAGCCTTTACACCAATAAACAATAATTTATCTTACAATCAACCCAAAACAGGAGGTTTTGTTTATGAACGAAAATTTTAATGAAAACAATCAAAACAATAATGTGGAAAACGATAATTCCACTCCGGCTTTTGAAGCTATATCCAAGCTGGTTTCAGAGCCTATTCCCGAATCGGTTGCAGAACCGATTGCCGAAACTGCACCTCAGCCAATTGCAGAACCCGTTGCCGAAACAGCTTTTGAGCCTACAACACAGTTTGTGGTAGAACCTGTAGCTGAGACTGTGGTTGAACCTGCAGCAGAACCCGTTGCAGAGCCTGTAGCTGAGGCAACACCCGAAGCTGAGACGGCAAAATCCGATGCTGACTATATGCACACAATTCAAAGCGAAAATGTTGGCTCATTTGTTCACACAGAGCTCAAGCCACGCAAGAAAAAGAAAAGTGTTTCTGCCTCGGCTCTTGTTGCATCACTTCTTTTAACTGCCCTTGTGTCCATAACCGGCGGAGCACTGCTTGCTCACTTCATAGACGCCGACACCCCTCTGGCTCACAAATCCAACATTGCCGAAACAACCGTTGGCGACAACATCACAGCCTCGGGCAACATTGTGGAAACAACATCTCCTGCATCAAAAGACAAAGCAGGTGTTCTGACCACTCCCGAAATTGTTGACAAGGTTGGTCCTGCAGTTGTTGGCATAATCAACAAAACAACCATGGGCAACGCTTACGGCGGCTACTATGGCTTTTTTGGCGGCGGCGACCTCAACGAAGAGATTGAGCAGTCAAGCGGTTCGGGCGTTATCATCAGCACCGACGGCTACATTATCACCAACAACCACGTTGTTGAAAATGCAACCAAGCTCTCAGTTATTCTCAACACCGGCGAAGAACACGAAGGTAAGGTAGTGGGCCGTGATGCTTCAACCGACCTTGCGGTTGTCAAAATTGAAGCCACAGGTCTCAAATATGCTCAGATGGGCGTTAGCTCCGACCTCAGAGTTGGCGAAACAGCCATTGCTATCGGCAATCCTTTGGGTCAGGAATTTGCAGGCACAACCACCAAGGGCATCATCAGCGGTCTTAACCGTTCTGTAACTGTCGACGGCAAAACAATGAACCTTATTCAGACCGATGCCGCCATCAACCCTGGCAACTCCGGCGGTGCTCTTGTTAATGAATATGGCTATCTTATCGGCATCAACACCGTTAAAATTTCTTCCAACACTCTTGAGGGTCTCGGCTTTGCAATTCCAATAGACGAGGCAAAACCGATTGTTGAACAGCTCATTCAGAACGGCTATGTTACAGGTCGTCCCGTTATCGGCATTGCAGGCCGTGCAGTTACCGAGCAGGATGCAAAAGCCTATAACCTGAAGGTTGGCGTGTATGTTTCGAGCATCACTCCCAACGGCCCCGCTTATATGTCGGGCATCAAAATCGGCGACATCATCATTGAGTGCGAGGGCGAACCCATCGAAACAGTTGACGATATCAACGAAATCAAAAACAAAAAATCTCCCGGAGACGAAATCAAGGTTAAGGTGTATCGCAAAGGTGAATACAAAGACATTGTTATCATACTCGGCGAAGAAACTCCCGACATTGGTTAATAAAAAACAATTCATATGCAGAGTGTCATTAAATGGCACTCTGTATTTTTGTTTCTACACAAGAAAATATGCCAAATCGGGTGCAGAGTCATTGTGAGCTGTACCATATTTCCATTGTTTCGGGGGCACGGTAGAGGGTTGAAATTATGTATTCTTTCACTTTGCGCAGTTTTGGCTTGCTTTTTTGGAACACATCATACACATATTGTATGTGCTCGTTTTTGAGCTCCAAAAATCTTTCTTTAACCGCCTCGTGAGAATATCCTATATTCCCTATATAAAAAGTCTTTCCGCTTGTTGAAAGCACATCGGTCATTATTTCAACAATATTGTCTACAAACCTCATAAGCTTTGGCGATTTTTCAAAGCAGTCGTATTCAATATTGCTTTTAACAATTTTTTTGTAGATGGAAGCCATAGCCTCTGTTCCCGGTTCATTTTCTTGCTCTTTCAGACAGATGTGATTATATTTATTATAACTAATATTATTATAATTTATATTATTATGATTAGGTTCTGTTTTTCCGACTTCCTGAGTTCGGTTTTCCGAAACGCCAAAGTTCTGTTTTTCAAAACACTGTGGTTCTGTTTTTCCTACCGCTTTTTCGGGCAAAAAAATTTCGCCGTTTTCCTCTTTGGCATTTGGATAGCTTTTTGTGATTTCTTCTTCCACGGG